>JBBDWW010000348.1:0-16768 GCA_040902645.1 Dongiaceae bacterium
TTCGGCTTCGTCTGCGGCCTCGCGTTCATCCTGTATTTCCTGAGCGTCGGTTTCGACTATGACGTGACCCGGCTGCGCGACGCCGCCCCGCCAGGCAATCCACTGCGTTATCTGCCGCGCTTCTTTCGGCAGAAGCGGCTGGTGCTCGCCTGGCTGATCAATATTGGATACGAGGTCTGGTGGGTGGTGCTGTTCGTGTTCGGGCCGGTCTATATCCGGGCTCGCGGCGGCGGCGAGGCGGAAGCGTCGCTGCTTACCTCGGCCGCATCGGCGGTGCTGTTCTTGACCCTGGGAATGGGCTGGCTCGCCCGTCGCATCGGGCTGCGGCGCTTCATGGTCGGCTGGTTCCTGTTCGGCGCTGTTGCGACGCTGGCCGCCGGTCTCGTTCCGGGCCCCTACTGGTTCGTCGGATTGATGCTGTTCCTCGGCGCCTTCATGGGCGTGGCGCTGGATGCCACCGGCTGGGTTCCATTCCTGCGCGCGGTCAGGCCGCGCGAGCGGCCGGAAATGACATTGGTCTTCACGCTCTATCGCGACGTCGCGATGCTTTCGACGACGATTTTCTTCTCGCTGCTGCTCAGCGTGGCGCCGCTCGAATCCGTGTTTGTGACGATCGGGATCGTGCTTCTGGTCTGTGCCTGGTTGGCGCGATGGGTCCCGCGCGGGATGTAACGCTAGCGGGCGCCGCGCAAGGTCAGATAATCGTCCACCAGTTCGATGAGCCGGTCGCGCCCGAAGCTTGGGCAATGGCCGGCATGGACGACCTTGACGGGCAAGGCGCGCAGCCGTTCCGCCGTGCGAATGTAATCCGGCACATCGGAATGATCGAAGGCGTCGAACAATTCGCCGTCATAGAGCGCATCGCCCGAGAACAGCGTGCCGGTCGATGCTTCCCACAGACCGATGCTGCCGGGCGAATGGCCGGGCAAATGCAGCACTTCGAATTGCCGGTCGCCGGTGTCGACGATCGCGCCGTCCTCGACCGCGCGGACATTCGGCGCCGGCTTGACGTCATAGTCCGCGATATCGAAACCGGCATAGGGCAGCGCGGTCACGAGTTCTTCGCCGACATTGTAATGCGCGACCTTGAGTTCCGATTTTCCGGCCTCACGCCAAGCGCGTACCAGATGGGTCTCGGTTCGCGGGTTTGAAAGCCAGTCCGCCTCGAGCCGATGCGCGATCGTCTCGTCGAACTCGTGATGACTGCCGATATGATCGGCATGACCATGCGTGGCAACGGCGACAACGGGTTTTTCCAGCAGGTCGCGGGCGGCCTCGCGCAGGCTCATGATGCCCATGCCGGTATCGATCATCAGATCGCGGTCGCGTCCGCGCACATGCCAGATATTGCAGCGCATCAGCGACGAGACATGCGGCTCCCAGAGCAGCGTGATGTCGTCGTCGATCTTTTTTCGGTCGAACCAGCGATCGGCGATTTGTAAGGCCATTGAACGTCTCTCAATGACCGCGAAAGACCGCCGCACGCTTTTCGAGGAAGGCGGTGATGCCTTCCTTCGCGTCGTCGGTCTGGACGGTTTCGGCCTGAAGATCGGCTTCGAGATCGAGCTGGGCTTCGAGAGACGCAGTTTCGCCGCTTAGAATCGCACGCTTGGCCAAAGCGAGCGCACGCGTGGGCCTGTCGGCAAGCGCGCGGGCCACTGCTTCGACGCGGTCGCTGAAATTTTCGTCCGGCACCGCCTCGAGGATTAGGCCCCATTGCGCCGCGGTTTCTGCCGATACCGGTTCGCCCAGCATCGCTAGTCCCATGGCGCGGGCGCTGCCGACGATGCGCGGAAGGAAGAACGTGCTGCCGGCGTCGGGTACGCGCCCGATCTTCGAGAAGGCCAGCATGAAGCTCGCCGAGCGGGCGGCGATCGCAAGGTCGCAGGCGAGCGCGAGACTGCAGCCGGCGCCCGCGGCTATACCGTTGACGGCGGCAACGACCGGCATTTCCAGCGCACGCAACGCCCGGATCACCGGGTTGTAATGGTCGCGCAGCAATGCGGCGGCGAGCTCCGGCCCGGCCAATGCCTCGCCGCCAGCGAGATCCTGACCGGAACAGAAGGCGCGACCGGTGCCGGTCAGGACCAGCACGCGGACATGCTTCGCCGCAGCGACCTCGCCCAGTGCCACGAACAGGCCGGTCAGCATCGGTCGGGTGAAACTGTTGAGCCGGTTCGGCCGGTTGAGCGTCAGCCGGGCGATCGGACCGCTGATATCGAGCAGGATGGGATTGTCGATCATTCGTCATTCTCGACGATGAGGGTGGCCGTCGGAAGGGGCAAGAGCGGGGCAACGCGCCGGTTGAAAGCGGCCCGTCTTCCGCCTTGCGCCCGATTGGCAAAGGCTCGATGCTGCGCGCGAATGGGGCAGGAACGAGAACCGGTATTCGATCGAAATGCAGATCCAGGCATTCTTCCATGAGGCGACTTTCTCCGTCAGCTATGTGCTGATCGACGACACTAAAAAGGTCGCCGCGATCATCGATCCGGTGCTCGATTACGACCAGGCCGCCGGTCGCACCTCGACCAAGTTTGCCGACACAATCATCGCTTTCATCCGCGACAACGGATTGCGGGTCGAATGGGTGCTCGATACCCATGTCCATGCCGACCACCTGACGGCGATCGCCTATCTCCACGAGCAGCTCGGCGGCAAGACGGGTATCGGCCGGCGGGTGACGGTGGTGCAATCCATGTTCCGCGACTTCTACAATCTGCCGGCGGATTTGCCGGTCGATGGCAGCCAGTTCGACCGGCTGTTCGACGATGGCGAGACGTTTCGCGTCGGTTCGATCGAGGTGTCGGTCATGCATATGCCGGGCCATACGCCGGCCTGCGTCATCTACGTCGCGCCGGGTGCGGCGTTCATCGGCGACACGATGTTCATGCCGGATTACGGCACGGCACGTTGCGATTTTCCGGGTGGCGATGCGCGAACGCTCTATCGATCGATCCAGCGCATACTCAAATTGCCCGACGAAACGCGACTGCTGACCGGGCATGATTACGGACCGAACGGCCGGGCCTTTGCCTGGGACAGCAGCGTTGCCGAACAGCGGACAGCCAATGTCCATATCGCGGGCAAGACCGAAGACGAGTTTGTAACCCTTCGCGAAAAGCGCGATCAGGGCCTGTCGGCGCCGGCTCTAATCCTGCCGGCATTGCAGGTGAATATCCGCGCCGGCGAACTGCCGCCGCCGGAAGCGGACGGCGTTCGTTATCTCCGAATTCCGCTGAACCGGTTGTAGCGCGGAACGATCTCGATGACGACCGCTCTGTTCACGCACAGCGCCTGCCTCGCGCACGATACCGGACCGGGCCATCCCGAACGGATCGAACGGCTGCAGGCCATCGTCGAGGCGCTGGCGGACCCGCGTTTTATCGCGCTCGATCGCCGTGAGGCGCCACGGGCGAGCCGCGCCGATCTGCTACGCGTGCATCCGGCCGCTTATGTCGATCATGTCTTCGCCAGCGTGCCGGCCAACGGTTATGGGGCAATCGATGCCGATACAATCCTGTCGCCCGGCTCGGGCGAGGCGGCGCTGCGCGCCGCGGGTGCGGTTGTCGCGGCGGTCGATGCGGTCATGGCCAACGAGATCGCCAACGCCTTCTGCGCGATGCGGCCGCCCGGCCATCATGCCGAGGCGGATCAGGCGATGGGCTTCTGCCTCTTCAACAATGTGGCGATCGGCGCGCATCACGCGCGGGCGCAACATGGTATATCGCGCGTCGCCGTCATGGATTTCGACGTGCATCACGGCAACGGCACGCAGCATATCTTCGAGCGCGATTCGAACCTGTTCTATGCCTCGACACACCAAATGCCGCTTTATCCCGGCACCGGTGCCGAGGAGGAGCAGGGCGTCGGCAATATCTGCAACGCCCCGCTGCCGCCGCTCGCGGGATCGGATCTGTTTCGCAAGGCGATGGAGCGGCGTGTGCTGCCGGCGCTGGAGGGTTTTGCGCCGGAACTGCTGATCATTTCGGCCGGCTTTGACGCCCATGCGGCCGATCCGCTGGCCGAGCTGATGCTGCAGGAATCCGACTATGCCTGGGCGACCGACGCGCTGATCGCGCTCGCCAAACGACATTGCGCCGGTCGCGTCGTATCGGCGCTCGAAGGCGGCTATAATCTCGATGCATTGGCGCGCAGTGCGGCCATCCATATCGAACGGTTGATGGCCGCCTGAGCGAAGGCGCCTTCGCGGCAGGAAAGGCGCCGCTTTGCCGCGCAAGCGCCGCGGCCCCGCCCTTGCTGCGCCCCAATGCCGCAGATAATCTGCGAGGCCTCAACCAGGCCCGACGAAGCGGCAGGAGCCGGCCCATGTCCGAGTCCAAAAAGCGCAAAGATATCAGCACGATGAACTTCGAGGAGGCGCTCGCCGAGCTGCAGGGCCTGGTCAAGGAGCTGGAAAAGGGCGAGGGCAAGCTCGACGAGGCGGTCGATACCTACAAGCGCGGCATCGCGCTCAAGGAACATTGCGAGCGCAAACTGCGCGATGCGCAGGAGCGGATCGCCAAGATCGTCATCGCACCCGATGGCACCGTGACCGCCGAAGCGATCGAGCTCGAATAGGCAACGCAATCAGTGACCGATCTTGCAACCGCCCTTGCGGAGAGTGCCGATGCTGTCAACGGAACGCTCGACCGGCTGCTGCCGATCGCCTCGGGTCCCGAGCGTCGGCTCGCGGAGGCGATGCGTCATGGCGTGCTCGGCGGCGGCAAACGGATTCGCCCGTTCCTCGTAATACAGAGCGCGGCGCTATGCGGAGCCGCACGCGAACAGGGGCTACGCGTCGCGGCGGCGGTCGAGTGCCTGCATTGCTACAGCCTCATTCACGACGACCTTCCGGCGATGGACAACGCGGCGCTGCGCCGCGGCCGTCCGACGGTGCATCGCCAGTACGGCGAGGCGATGGCGATCCTTGCCGGCGATGCGCTGCAGGCGCTCGCCTTTGAAATTCTCGCGAACCGCGCAACGCATCAGGATGCACGCGTGCGCCTCGCTCTCGTGGCGCAGCTTGCGCATGCGGCGGGAGTCGGCGGTATGGTGACCGGGCAGGTGCTGGACATTGCAGCCCCGGAGCGCTCGGCGAGCCTCGCGGACGTCATCCGCCTGCAACGGCTCAAGACCGGCGCGCTGATCGAATTCGCCTGCCTTGCCGGCGTAATCCTGACCGATGCGCCGGCCGCGAGCCGCCATGCACTCGCCGCCTATGCGCAGGATGTCGGGCTCGCCTTCCAGATCGCCGACGATCTGCTCGATGTCGAGGGTTCCGAGGCCGAAACGGGCAAATCCGTCGGCCAGGATGCCGCCCAGCGCAAGGCCACATTCATCTCCCTCATGGGCCCCGCCAGGGCCCGGGGCGAGGCGGAAGCGCTTGCCCGGCGCGCGGCCGGGCATCTAGATTTGTTCGGCGACCGGGCCGCGCTGCTGAAAGCGCTGGCCGGCTATATCGTGTCGCGCCAGGCCTGATGCGACAGGCCCCGATTCCATGAACCGCTGCCCGCTCCATCGCGCCAAGAGCAGCCCCGAAAGCTTGTTCCGAACGAACGCATGAACCAGGAAAGCAAGACCCCGCTGTTGGACCGGATTGGAACCCCGGCCGCGTTGCGCGCGCTCGATCCGAGCGAGTTGCCGCAGCTCGCCGCGGAGTTGCGCGCGGAGACGATCGATGCGGTCTCGGTGACCGGCGGCCATCTGGGCGCGGGGCTCGGCGTCGTCGAACTGACCTTGGCACTGCATTATTTGTTCGATACGCCACGCGACCGGCTGATCTGGGACGTCGGCCATCAGTCCTATCCGCACAAGATCCTGACCGGGCGGCGCGACCGCATTCGCACACTGCGACAGGGTGGGGGGCTCAGCGGTTTCACCAAGCGCGCTGAGAGCGAATACGACCCGTTCGGCGCGGCGCACAGCTCGACCTCGATTTCGGCGGCACTCGGCATGGCGGTCGCGCGCGATCTGGAGAATCGCGACAACAGAGTGATCGCCGTCATCGGCGACGGTGCGATGAGTGCCGGTATGGCTTACGAGGCGATGAACAATGCCGGGGCGATGCGCAGCCGTCTGATTGTCATTCTCAACGACAACGATATGTCGATCGCGCCGCCGGTTGGCGCCATGAGCGCTTACCTGTCACGGTTGCTGTCGTCGAAATCCTACCAGTCGTTGCGCCATATCGGCAAAGAGGTGGCGAAGAAACTCTGGCCGAGCATGGAGCAATTCGCGCGCCGCGCCGAAGAATATGCGCGCGGTTTGATGACCGGCGGCACATTGTTCGAGGAGATGGGTTTCTACTATGTGGGTCCGATCGACGGGCATAATTTCGAGCATCTGCTGCCCGTGCTGCGCAATGTGCGCGATGCCGAGGTCGACGGACCGATTCTCGTCCATGTGGTCACGCATAAGGGTCATGGCTATTCGCCGGCGGAGTCCTCGCCCGACAAGTTCCACGGCGTCAGCAAGTTCGACGTTGTCACCGGCACCCAGGCCAAGGGAAAGTCGGGCGCGCCGAGTTACACGAGCGTGTTCGCCGGCAGCCTGATTGCAGAAGCCGAACGCGACCCGAAGATTGTCGCCATCACGGCGGCCATGCCGTCCGGCACCGGCGTCGACAGATTCACGCAGCGCTTTCCCGATCGCGCCTTCGAAGTCGGCATCGCCGAACAGCATGGCGTGACCTTTGCCGCGGGCCTCGCCGCCGAGGGTTACAAACCCTTTGCCGCGATCTACTCGACTTTCCTGCAGCGCGCCTATGATCAGGTCGTGCATGATGTCGCGATCCAGCGCTTGCCGGTGCGGTTCGTGCTGGATCGCGCGGGGCTGGTCGGTGCCGACGGCCCGACCCATGCCGGCGCCTATGACATCGCCTATCTCGGTTGCCTGCCCGGTTTCGTGCTGATGGCGGCTGCCGACGAGGCCGAGCTCGTCCATATGGTGGCAACGCAGGTCGCGATCGACGACCGGCCGTCAGCACTGCGTTTTCCGCGCGGCGAGGGTACCGGCGTTGCGTTGCCGGCGCGCGGCGAAGCGCTGCCGATCGGCAAGGGCCGCATCCTGCGCGAGGGAACGACGGTGGCGCTGCTCAGCTACGGCGCGCGGCTCGGGGAATGCTTGAAGGCCGCGGACGAGTTGGGCACACGCGGCTTTACGACGACGGTGGCCGACGCAAGATTCGCAAAGCCGCTCGATACCGCGCTGGTCGAACGTCTCGCGCGCGAACACGAGGTTCTGCTCACGATCGAGGAAGGTGCCATCGGCGGGTTTGCTGCCTATGTGTTGCAACATCTCGCGAGTACCGGTCTGATCGAGAGGGGCGTCAAGGTTCGACCGATGACGCTGCCGGACCGCTTCATCGAACAGGACAAGCCCGAGCTGCAATATGACGATTCCGGGCTGAATGCGCGCCATATCGTTGCGACCGCGCTCGCCGCGCTCGATCGCAAAACTGAACGGGAGCCGGCCCGCGCCTGACGCGGCCCGCATAACATCATGACCACGGCG
Organism: Dongiaceae bacterium; assembly: GCA_040902645.1. Lineage (GTDB taxonomy): Bacteria > Pseudomonadota > Alphaproteobacteria > Dongiales > Dongiaceae > JAWXBK01. Next base: position 7,513 of record JBBDWW010000348.1, read on the forward strand.
GCCGTACCGGCGGATTTGCTGAAAACGCGCAAGCCCGCGACCGCGCGCGAAGAGGGCGTCGATCTCATCAAGCTGACGGCGCCGCTGGCCGTCGGCGCCTTCGCCGAGATGGCGATCGGTTTTACCGACACGCTGATGGTCGGACGCCTCGGCAGCGTGGCGCTCGCCGGCGTCGGCATCACCGTCAATTTCTTTTTCAGCCTGCTGCTGATCGGCATGGGTGCCGTTTCGATCGTCTCGGTCATCGCGGCCGAGGCGCATGCCCGCAATGAGCCTGAAGGCGTCTCATCGGCCGTGCGAAACGGGATTTGGTTTGCGCTTCTGCTCGGCATTCCGCTGACGGCTGCGCTCTGGTTCGTGCCCGATCTGCTGGTTGTGCTGGGCCAACCGGCCGATGCCATTGCGGTCTCGCGCGAGTATTTGCTGTCGCTGACCTGGTGCCTGCTGCCCTATCTGCTGTTTACCGTCGCGCGCTGCTTCGTGTCGGCGCTGTCGCGGGCGCGATCGGTCATGGTGATCGCGATCGCAGCGGTCCCGTTCAATGCGCTGCTCAATTATGGGCTGATTTTCGGCAATTTCGGGTTGCCGCGTCTCGAAATCCTCGGCGCGGGGCTCGGCACGACGATCACCAATTCGCTGATGCTGGCGGCGATCGTGCTCGAAATCTTTCGGGATCGGCTTTTCAGGCCCTACCGGGTCTTCCGCAATCTGCTCGCCATCGACCTGAAGCTGCTGTTGCGCATGGTACGTCTCGGCCTTCCGGTCGGCGGGTTGTCGGGGGTCGAATCGCTGTTTTTTACGGCGATTGCCGTGATGATGGGCTGGATCGGCACGACGGCGCTCGCGGCAAACCAGATCGCCGGCGCGGTTTCGTCGATGATGTTCATGATCCCCTGGGCGATGAGCCAGGCCGTCTCGGTGCGTGTCTCTTACGGAGTCGGCTGGCGCGATCCCGTTGCGGCACGGCGTGCCGGTTTCGTCGCGATCCGTATCGGCATCGTCTATATGGCGGCGATGGCGGTCATCATATGGCTGTTTCCCGAAACATTCATCTCGCTGTTCATCGACGAAGACGACCCGCAGCGCGCGGTGGTCGAATCGCTGGGCCTGCAGCTTCTGCTGATCGCGGCGGTCTTCCAGGTGGTTGACGGCACGCAGATCATCGCGATGGGCGCGCTACGCGGCCTGCAGGATACGCACGTTCCTTTTTTCATCGGAACGGTCGGTTACTGGTTGACCGGGCTGGGCAGCGGTTATGTCTTCGCCTTCGTGGTCGGGTGGGGCGCCGTGGGGTTGTGGTGGGGCGTGGCGATGGGCCTGCTGGCGGCAGCCATTTTGCTCACCTGGCGCTTCCATACCCGCTCGCGGCGCCCGATCCCGGTATCCTCATGAGCCGGGGCGCCAAGCGGGTCCGGGCCGATCAGTTGCTGGTCGAGCGCGGCCTCGCCCCGAGCCGCAGCCGCGCCGCCGCACTCATCATGGCGGGCGCGATCTATGCCGGCGAGCAGCGCATCGACAAAGCCGGCCAGTGGGTCGATCCCGATGGTCCGCTCGAACTGCGCGGCGCCGATCATCCCTGGGTCTCGCGCGGCGGGCTCAAGCTGGAGAGTGCGCTCGATGCGTTTGCCATCGATGCGGCGGGTGCGATCTGTCTCGATGTCGGCGCCTCGACCGGCGGCTTCACCGATGTGCTGCTGGCGCGCGGCGCGGTGCGCATCTATGCCGTCGATGTCGGGCACGGGCAGCTTGCCTGGAAGCTGCGCCAGGATGCGCGGGTCGTGGTGCTTGAGCGGGTCAATGCCCGCCATCTGACCGCGGCGCAGGTTCCAGAACCGGTCGATCTGATCGTCTGCGACGCGAGCTTTATCGGGCTCGAAACGGTGCTGCCGGCGCCGATGTCGTTCGCGGCAGCCGGTTGCCGGCTGGTCGCGCTGATCAAACCGCAATTCGAAGTGGGGCCGGCTCAGGTCGGCAAAGGCGGCATCGTGCGCGATCCCGCTCTGCACGAGGCGGTGTGCGAGCGTATCCGCGATTGGCTGAATGCTCAGCCGGGCTGGCAAGTCATCGGCATTGCCGACAGCCCGATTACCGGGGCCGACGGTAATCGCGAATTTCTGATCGCCGCGAAAAAGAACTGAGTCCGGCGCCTGCTAGCGCAGCGATTCGGAAAAAGCAGGGTCGGCGAGCAACGCCGGCCCGTCCGAGAGTTGTTGCCGGATCGCGAGCCAGCGCGAGAATTCCGCCAGCAGGATCGCCGACGCGCGCAGATCGGCCCACAGGCTCGCCGATTCTTCGAATGTATTGTGCACGCCAAAGCGCGCGCCGCGCACGGTGATGAGTTCATAGGGCGCGTCCGGTGAATGGCCGCCCTCTTCGAGCGCCACTTCGATCGCGCGATGCAGCCCGCCGAGTTCGTCGATCAGGCCGCGCTCCAGCGCATCCTCGCCGCTCCAGATCTGGCCCTGCGCCGATGCCCGCACCGCCGCGGCATCGAGCTCGCGGCCGTCGGCGACGCGCTGAAGGAAATCGGCATAGATCCGATCGAGCGTTTCGTTGAGCTGCTGCCATTGCTGCTCGGTGAACGGGCGGTTGGGGCTAAAAATGCCGACATTGGCGCCGAAGCCGATGGCATCCCAGTCGATTCCGACATCGGCCCAGAGGTCGTCGAGAACGAACTTGCCCGAGACGACGCCGATCGAGCCGGTTACCGTGGCGGGGTCGGCAACAATGGCGCTGGCCGGGGCCGCGATGAAATAGCCGCCCGAGGCCGCGACATTGCCCATCGAGACGATGACCGGAATGCCAGCCTCTCGTGTGCGTTCGACTTCGCGCCAGATCGTATCGGAGGCGACATAGGAACCGCCGGGGCTGTCGATCCGCAGAATAACGGCCGCGACGTCTTCGACCGCGCGCGCCTTGCGCAGCGCACCGACCAGGATATCGGCATCGATATCGCCGCTGCCACCGAAACCGGACTCGCCGGTACCGAGATGGATCGCTCCGACGCCATAGACCAGGGCAATGGGCAACGCATCCGCCGGGGGTTCGACCTGCCAGGCATAGTCGGCGAACTCGTACAGCCCGGCATCGCCACCGACGAGCGCGAGCGCCGACATCTCGACCTCGTCGCGATAGGCGCGGCCCTCGATCAGGCTGGCATCGAAAGCGGTATCCGGATCGAGCGGTGCGCGGTCGATCAGGCCGACAACCGCCGCCGCATCGAGGCCGCGCCCGGCGGCGATATCGGCAACAATTTGCCCCTTCCAGGAATTCACGAGCTGCTCGAGGTTGCGGCGATGCGCCGGCGACATGGAATCGCGGGTGAACATCTCGACCGCCGATTTATAGTTCTCGCGCGCGGCGAACTCCGGCACGACGCCAAGGTCGGTCAAAAGTTCGCGCATGAAGGGCTGCTCGATCAGGATGCCGGTGATATCGAGCTCGCCGGAAGGCTGCAGCCAGACTTCGTCGAATGCGCTCGCGAGATAGTAATCGAGCGTGCCGCTGCCGGTCTCGCCAAAGGTTTCGGCAAAAGCGATGGACGGTTTGCCGGCGGCAGCGAACGCGGCGATGGCGTCGCGCAGTTCCTGGATCTGTGCAAGACCGAGCCCGCTGCCATTGACCCGCACGATGAGTCCGGTGACACGCTCGTCGTCGGCCGCGGCATGGAGCGTCTCGACAAGATCGCGCAGGGTCAGACTGCGGTCGAAATCGCTGATCAGCGGCACATAGTAAGGTTCGGTCTCGGCGATACCGGCGCGCAGATCAAGTTGAAGCACGGCGCGGTCCGGAACCGGTTCGGTCGGTCCCATGAAATTGCGCCAGGCGAGGGCAGTGGCGACCACGGCAATAACGAGCAGCGCGCCGATCGTGGCGAACAGCCCAACGATCACATATCCGATCCATCGCAGCAGGCGCATGATCTCTTCCAGATATGGTCTCGCCGGCCGACCGGCAAGCGGTTGCGTCGGGTTATCGGCCTTGCCGGCCCAGGGTGCCGGACTGCCCGCGATGGCGAAGCAGGTGGTCGGCCAGCACGAGAGCCATCATGGCTTCGCCGACCGGCACCGCGCGGATGCCGACGCAGGGGTCGTGCCGCCCCTTGGTCTGGATCTCGGTGTCGTCGCCCTCGGCCGTCACCGTGCGGCGTGCGGTCAGGATCGAGCTGGTCGGCTTGACCGCGAAGCGCACCACGATGTCCTGACCGGAGGAGATTCCGCCGAGCACGCCGCCGGCGCGATTGGAAAGAAAGTGAACCTTGTCGCCCTCCATGCGCATCTCGTCGGCATTCTCTTCGCCGGTAAGCCGCGCGGCGGCAAAGCCGGCGCCGATCTCAACGCCCTTGACCGCATTGATGCTCATCATTGCGGCGGCAAGATCGGCATCGAGCTTGCCGTAGATCGGCGCGCCGAGCCCGGCCGGGATGCCTGAGGCGACGATCTCGATCATCGCGCCGAGCGAATTGCCGGATTTGCGTGCGCCGTCGAGATAATCCTCCCACGCCGACACGATCGCCGGGTCGGGGGACCAGAACGGATTCTTGTCGACGGCGGCCCAATCCCAGTTGTCGCGTTCGATGGGCTTCTCGCCGATCGCGACGAGCGCGCCGCGAATGGAAATCTCATGGCCGAGCACATGGGCAAGCAGTTTCCGCGCGATGCCGCCGGCCGCGACCCGCGATGCGGTTTCACGTGCCGAGGACCGCCCGCCGCCGCGATAGTCGCGTCGGCCATATTTGGCCCAGTAGGTGTAATCGGCATGGCCGGGGCGGAATTTCTCGGCGATGTCGCTGTAGTCTTTCGAGCGGACATCCTCGTTGCGGATCAGCAGGCTGATCGGCGTGCCGGTGGTATGGCCTTCGAACAGGCCAGACAGGATTTCGACCTTGTCGGATTCACGCCGCTGCGTGGTGAAGCGCGATTGTCCGGGCCGGCGCCGGTCGAGCCAATGCTGGAGGTCGCTCTCGTCGAGCGCGATGCCCGGCGGCGTCCCGTCGACCACGCAGCCGATCGCCGGCCCGTGGCTTTCGCCCCAGGTCGTGAAACGAAACAGATGCCCGAAGCTGTTATGTGACATCGCCGGATTCGATCAGGATTTTACGTCGAAATTCTTCAGCATGGCCGACACTTCGGCGGCCGCATCGGTGCGCAACATGCCGACGACGTGATAGCCGCTATCGACGTGATGCACTTCGCCGGTCACGCCAGCCGAAAGGTCGCTCAGCAGATAGAGGCCGGCGCCGCCGACCTGGTCGATCGTGACATTGCGCTTGAGCGGCGCGTTGAGCTCGTTCCATTTCAGGATGTAACGAAAATCACCGATGCCCGAGGCCGCCAGCGTCTTGATCGGGCCGGCTGAAATCGCGTTGACGCGGATGTTGCGGCCGCCGAGATCGGCCGCGAGATAGCGCACACTCGCTTCGAGGGCGGCTTTCGCGACGCCCATCACGTTGTAATGGGGCATCACCCGCTCGGCGCCAAAGTAGGTGAGCGTGACGAGGCTGCCGCCGCTCTTCATCAATCGCGTCGCACGCTGCGCGACGGCGGTGAACGAGTAGCAGGAGATATCGAGGGTGCGCAGGAAATTGCCGCGCGTCGTGTCGAGATATTCGCCCTTCAGTTCTTCCTTGTCGGAAAACGCGATCGCATGCACGACGAAGTCGAGCCCACCCCAGGCGCTCTCGATCTCGACGAAAGCGCGGTCGATGGCGTCGTCGTCGGTGACGTCGCAATCGACGCAGAGCGTCGATCCGACCGTTTCGGCGAGCGGCTTCACGCGTTTGCCGAGCGCGTCGCCCTGATAGGTGAAGGCGAGTTCCGCACCGTGATCGGCGAGCGCGCGGGCAATGCCCCAGCCGATTGATCGTTCATTCGCGACGCCCATGACCAGGCCGCGTTTTCCGGCCATAAGCCCTTGTGATTTATCCATTTTCCGGAACCCTCGTGCGGAACGCGGGCATCCTACACCAAAGGGCCAAAAGGGCAAAGAAACCGCCATTTTCGGCGGCTCTCGGGGCGACGGAATGGAGGTGGGGTTCGGGGCTAGCGGCTGGCCGCCGCCTCCGAGGCGGGGGCATAAATCAGCCGGATCACCAGATCGCCGCGGCGGTGCTTGAACGGATCGACGATGCCGGCCGATTCGAGCCGGATCTCGGTATTGGGCTCCCGATCGGGTGGCACGTTCAGCGGCCGCTCGCCATCGAGCGTCGGAATAATGACCCGTGTGCCGGCGCGGAACTGCTCTGGTGTCAGCGGCACGTCGACGAGGATGTCGTATCCGTCCCGCCGCATGCGCGGATGCTCGGCGACGCGCAGGTCGATGAATGCATCGCCCGACGGCGCACCGCCGAAGCCCGGACGGCCCTGGCCGTCGAGCTTGACGATGTCGCGGTCGATCGTGCCCGGCGGAATTTGGAACTCGATCCGTGTGCCGTCGCCGAAACGCAAGAGCTTGCGCCCGCCGCGTGCGGCTTCCGCAAAGGCGATCCGGACCAGATGAGTGACGTCGGCGCCACGCATGCGGGACGGCGCGTGGGCGGGGCGGGGGCGGCCGATCCGCGAGAACCAGTCTTCGGTTTCGCCCTCGGGCTCCGGTTCCGACACCGCTGCTTCGAACCAGTCCGCATCCTCGCGGAAGAAATCGCGATCGAACGGCCGTGCCGTCTCAGCCGGCGTCCAGGGTTCGTTCCGTTCGGCTTCGCCGCGATCGTAGCGCGCGCGCCGGTCGGGATCGGAAACCAGCGAATAGGCGGCCGAGACCTCCTTGAAGCGCTGCTCGATCGAAGCGTCGCCGGGGTGCAAATCGGGATGAAAAAGCTTGGCCAGACGGTGAAACGCCCGGCGCAGCGTCGCCTGATCGCTGTCGGAGCGGACGCCGAGAACGCGGTAGGGATCGAAAATGCGGTAGGGATCGCGCATCGCTGCCGTTCTGTTGTCCGGATCCGGGCTTGCGGGATGACCGGCATGGCCGTCCCCGCTGCCGGCCGGCTGCCATAGTCGCCCGACGCGCCGACAGTCGGCCAGCTGCGGCGGTGCGGATCAACCGCTATCCTGCCGCAGCCCTTGGCGGGGCGCAAATCGCGGTATAATCGGCAGAATTCCGAATTGGCAGCCAAGGAGCGATCATGGCGACGGCGTTGCTCACCGAGCCTTTCGAGCGGTTCCAAACCTGGTTCGAGGCGGCGGCAAAGGCCGAACCCTCCGACCCGAATGCCATGGCGCTCGCCACCGTCGGCGCCGACGGGCGCCCGTCGCTGCGCATGGTTCTGCTGAAGGATGCGGCGCCGGCCGGGTTCACGTTCTACACCAATCTCGGCAGCCGCAAGGGCCGCGAGCTGTTGGCTAATCCGGTGGCGGCGCTCTGCTTTCACTGGAAGTCGCAGAAGCGCCAGGTTCGGATCGAGGGTCGGATTGAACGGGTCGACGACGCGACCGCCGACGCCTATTACGCCTCGCGCCATCGCTCGAGCCAGATCGGCGCCTGGGCATCGAAACAATCGCAGCCGCTCGAAGGCCGCTTCGCGCTCGAACGGCGTGTCGCGGAGTTCACGGCGAAGTTTGGACTGGGCAGCATCCCGCGGCCCGAATTCTGGTCGGGGTTCCGGCTCGTGCCGGACTATCTCGAATTCTGGGAAGACCGCACATTCCGGTTGCACGATCGGCTGGCCTACCGGCGCGACGGCGAGGGCTGGTCAACGAAACAGCTCTATCCATGACCGACATGCGCCTCGCATCGGGTAGCGCGGGCACATCGGCCACGACGGATGACGACATCGTTGCCGGACGGCTGATGCGCCGGGCGACCTATGCGTCGCTCGCGACCGCGCTGACGCTTGTCACGATCAAGACGATCGCAGCGCTGATGACCGGCTCGGTCAGCATTCTCTCGACCTTGCTGGATTCGTTGCTCGACACGGCGGCATCGGTGGTGACGTTGTTTGCGGTGCGGCATGCGCTGGTCCCGGCCGATCGCGAGCATCGCTTCGGCCATGGCAAGGTCGAGGCGCTGGCGGCACTCGCGCAATCAGCGTTCATCACCGGATCGGCGGTGTTCCTTATGGTCGAGGTCATCGGGCGGTTCAGCGCGCCGGTCCCGGTAACGCATTCGGCGATCGGCATCGGCGTCATGCTGATTTCCATCGCGGCCACGATTGCGCTGGTCTTCTATCAGCGCCATGTGATCCGCAAGACTCGCTCGCTCGCTATCCGCTCGGATTCGGCTCACTATATCGGGGATCTGGCGGTGAATGTCGCGGTGATCGTGGCGGTTCTGGTGACGACGCAGCTCGGCTGGCTTTATGCCGATCCGGTTATCGCGACCGCGATTGCGGCGTATATTGTCTGGATGGCCTGGGGCGTGGCCCGAGGAGCACTCGACATGTTGATGGATCGGGAACTTCCCGATGTAGAACGACAGACGATCAAGAGCCTTGCGCTGGCCGATCCGCGCGTGTGCGCCGTCCACGACCTGCGGACGCGCAGCGCGGGCCGCCAACATTTTATCCAGATGCATATCGAGATGGATGGACGCTTGAGTTTGACGCAAGCGCATGAAATCGCGGATGCCGCCGAAGGCCGCATTCTCGAAGCGTTTCCCGGTTCCGAGGTCATCGTTCATCAGGATCCGGACGATATCGTGGAGGCGCCGCCAAGCTTTGCTTGAATTGAACCAACAGGCCGGCAACTCGCTCCTTCCGAACGACGCGGGAACCGGCAGACGGGAGAAAGATCATGGCTATCAACATTATTCTGGCCGTTGCCGACGGCAGCCCGAACACCGACCCGACCTTGTCGACCGCGGTCATGGCCGCGAGAAAATTAGGCGCCCATCTCGCCGTGCTTCATGTCCGGCCCGACCCAGCGTCGATGGTACCGGTCGTCGGCGAAGCGATGTCGGGCGCATTGGTCGAACAGATGATCGACTCGCTGGCGCAAAGCGCCGACCGGCGTGCCGACCTGGCCCGCGCCAGTTTCCAGCGTTGCTGCGAGGGCACGGACATCAATGTGAATTTCGACATCGTTACCGGTGCCGCACCCGACGTTGTCGGCATACGCGGCCGGTTGGTGGACCTGGTTGCGGTCTGTCGTCCGAGTGGCGACGACATTCCCACGCAGACCGCGGTGTTGGATGCCGCCCTGTTCGATACGGCGCGACCGGTGCTGATCGCCCCGTCGGTGACACCATCGACGCTCTGCGAGCATGCAGTCATCGCCTGGAACGGCTCGATCGAAGCGACACGGGCGGTTGCCGGCGGCAT
>JBBDWW010000349.1:0-2396 GCA_040902645.1 Dongiaceae bacterium
GGCCGAATTGGCCGCCATCGCGACCGCAACCGACCGGTTGGCCCGCCCGACGAACAGGCCTAGAATCGACTCTATGCGATTGCTGCTGACGGCACTGTTTCTGCTGCTGGCCGGCGTGGGCGAAAGTACCGCCGCGAACGATCGCGATGTTGCGGCTACTTGGGCGAAGGCGATCATCGCCGTGCGTATCGAAACGCCCGATCTGCGGCGCGTGGTTCTCGGCGGGCGGATCGACGCCGGCTATATCGCCGACATCTTGCACGGCATGTCGCCCGAGAATCCGCAGCCGGCCATTATCTTCGTGCACGATTGCGGCCACAGCTACAACGACCCCGAATCGCGCCAGCAGATCAAATTCATGGCGTCGCTCGGCTACATCATTTTTGTGCCCGACAGCTATGCGCGCGCCGATCGCCCGCTCTCCTGCGATCGCGAGGAACGAACGATGGCGCCTGACATCTCGCATGAATCGATTCACACTTTGCGCCGCGAGGAAGCGCTCTATGCGATCGAGCAGGTTCTCAAGCTTCCCTGGATCGACCATAACAAGATCTATCTCGGCGGTGCCGGCGAAGGCGCCGATGCCGTGCTGCAGATCGAGCATGAGGCGCTCGCGGGTCGTTTCGCGGTCTCGCCGAGCTGCACCTACGATGTCCGGCACGTTCCGGGCACGCCGACGCTCATCCTCCGTTCTGACCGCGACGTCTGGTACGACCAAGATCACTGGCCTGCGGCGATCGGTGCGTGCGAGGCGGCATTTCGCACCGATACCAGCACGGAGATTGTGGTGGTGAGCGGCGCGCTGCACGATCCGCTGATCTACCCCGAAGCGCGCACGCGGTTCTGGAATTTCATGGTGCGCGCCGTTTTCTTCTAGGACGCGTCGTTGGCGCGCAGCTCGATGGCGCCCGGCTTCTGCCCGGCACGGTAGCGTTCCGCCATCGCGATCAGGGCTGCATCGAAGGCGCGCGCATAGCCGGCCGCGTCGAACAAGGGCAGCCTCTCGCGCTCGCCACGCAGACGCCGCCGCAACGAGCCCAGATGTGTGCGCTCTGTCAGCAACGACACGCTGCGCTCGACATACTCGGCGATCGTTTCGGTCACCAGCTCTTCGAGTCCGGCCGCTTCCAGCGCGCTTGCCGTAACCCGCGAGGCGAAATGCCGGCCACGCAGCGCAATCACGGGCACGCCGGCCGCCAGCGTATCGATCGTGGTCGCATGTCCGTTGAAGATCCTTGTGTCGAGTGCGAGGTCCGCATGAGACAAGCGCGCGAGATGAATGGCGCGATCCGGCCGGTCGGCGAATACCAGCCGGGCCGGATCGATATCCCGCAACACGGCTTCGCGGCGCAGATTGCCGGCCACCAGATCGTTGTAGCGATGCAGCCAGAGCACCGCGCCCGACACGCGCGCCAGGATTGCCATCCATGCATCGAACAGAACGGGCTCGATCTTGTAGCCATTGTTGAACGATGCCAGCACCGGCGCATCCGCCGGCAATCCCCAATCGGCGCGCGTGCCGGCATCCGCTGTCGGTTCGGGCGCGATCGCGGGCAGATAACAATGCGGCAGCCAGACCGGCTGCTCCGTGTAATACGCTCGATGTTCCGGCGGCAGCACGATCCGGTCGGCGACGATGTAATCGATGAAACCGGCACCGCTGCTGCCGGGAAAGGCGAGGAAGGTCGCCTGTACCGGCGCCGGGCGCGCGGCCATGATCTCGAGCCGCTGCCCCTGCGTATGGCCCTTGAGATCGATCAGCAATTCGATCCCGTCCTTGCGGATGCGCCGCGCGGCAGCTTGATGATCGAGACCCGCGATATCGACAAAGGAATCGACCGCGCCGCGGATCTGCGCCCGCGTCGCGCTGCCATCGTCCTGGCCCCAGGAATAGATACTGACATGGAGCCGGTTGCGGTCATGTCGCGCGAGCAGCCCGGCAACGAGTTGACCGACCGGATGATCCTGCAGATCGTTGCTGAGATAGGCGATGCGGATCGACGCGCCGGCGGCAGCGCGTATCGTAATCGGCGCGAGCATCGCGATGCGAGCGAGCGGGCCTGTCCAGCCGCGCGCGACCGCGAGATTATTGGCCGGATCCTCGATGCGTGCGAGATTGGCGAACGCCGGTTCCGGCGGCACTGTGCCGGCGGCAAGCGCCGCCTCGTTCGCCCGATCGAGCCGCGCGCCGAGATGCTCCAACTCCGCCCAGTCGCAGGCCTGCTGCAGTTGATGCACCAGATGCGCGAGCGCCGGGCCGTGATCCGGTTCGATCTCGAGTGCCGCGCGCAATTGCGCGATCGCTTCCGCCGCGGCACCGGTGTCGCGGCACAAACAGGCCAAGGTCAGCCCCGCGATCGTCAGGCGTGGGATAAGCGCGATCGCACGCCGCGCGC
>JBBDWW010000350.1:0-16186 GCA_040902645.1 Dongiaceae bacterium
CGAGGATCACGAAATGGAATCCAAAGCCGGCGCTGCATGAGCTTTTTTGTGATAAAGAAACGACTTTTCTAGGGATGTAGAGCGATGCCGGACCAAAACGCCACGACCATGCCACGCTCCGCGCCCGAGCAACTGACGTTTCCAGCGCGGCTCTCTGCCCGCCTCTCCAGCCTCGATTTTGCCTGGTCGACAATAATTCTCATCTTTGGAGCGCTGCTGCTTGCGGCGCCAAACCAGGCGGTGCGCTCTGCGCTCTTCACCACTCAATCGCTGTGGGGGGTGCTGCCTTTCCTCCTGCTTTCGGTGGCCATCGCCGCATACGCAAAGGCTAGCGGAAGCGATAGTTTGATTGCCCGAGCATTCCGCGGCCACGTCGTGCCGATGGTAATCCTCGCCTCGCTGATAGGCGCACTGTCGCCCTTCTGCTCCTGCGGCGTTATCCCTCTGATCGCGGCCCTCCTCGCCATGGGCGTGCCGCTCGCGCCCGTTATGGCTTTCTGGCTGGCCTCGCCACTCATGGATCCGTCGATGTTCGTTATCACGGCGGCAACGCTCGGCACCGGCTTCGCTGTTGGCAAGACCGCCGCCGCGATCGGTCTCGGCCTCTTGGGTGGCTTCGGAACCCTTGGGCTTCAACGCATCGGCGCACTGCCTGAGCCGACCCTGCGGGACGGTGTGGGCAATGGCGGCTGCGGCGGCTCCAAGATCCGCAATCCGAAGGCGATTATGTGGCGGTTCTGGTCGGAGGCTGCTCGGCGCGAGAGTTTTGCCAAGGGTGCACGCGACAATCTTCTGTTTCTCGGCAAATGGCTGACGCTCGCCTTCGTGCTGGAGAGTGTAATGCTGGTCTACGTGCCGTCGGATCTCGTGGCCGGCGTGGCTGGAGGCGAAGGGCCTTGGCCCGTGATTGGCGCTTCCGTTGTCGGGCTATTCGCCTATCTCAACGGCTACGCGGCACTGCCGCTGGTGGCTGGCTTGATGGACCAAGGGATGGCGACCGCCGCCGCCATGGCTTTCCTCGTTGCCGGCGGTGTGACGAGTCTCCCCGCGGCGATTGCGGTCTACGCCCTAGCTCGGCCGCGCGTCTTTGCAGCTTATCTCGGCTTCGCCTTCGTTGGCTCGATCGCCAGTGGCCTTCTCTACAGTGCCCTCACATGAGAGCAATGGAACCAAGCGGGTCATGATGGATCTGGTAGTCGCGACCAATTGCCCGTTCTGTCATCGCTGCTCACTGGCGCTGCTTGAAAAGGGCGCCGCCTTCGAGACTGTAACGATTGACCTCTCAGAGAAGGAGAGGTTCAAGGACCTGCTTTCTCCCTATGTGCGAGTGCCGGTCCTCTGGAGTGATGGGCGCGCGATCTGGGAAAGCAGCATCATCAATGAGTATCTCGAGGAGATTCTTCCGGCTCCGCCGCTGATGCCGGATGGAGCGGAGCGGAGAGCCGAGGCCCGATTCTGGATCGATTTCTGCAATACACGGTTCATGCCGGCTTACTTCAATCTGCTCAAGGAGCGTAACCCGGCCATGCGAGGTCCGCTCAAGGCCGCGCTGATGGACCATCTCCAATTCATCGAAACAGTCGGCTTGGCTCATCTGAGCCAGACTAATCGCTACTGGATGGGCGAGGACGTGAGCCTGGTCGATCTTGCGTTCTATCCGTTCTTTGAGCGCTTCGTGTCGGTCGAAATCTATCGCGACGTCGCCATACCCGACGATCATCAACGCCTGCATGGCTGGCTAGGAGCAATGCGCGAGCGCCACTCTGTCCGAAAGCTCGCTCAGCCGCGTGAATACTACATTGAGTATTTTCGAAAGCCCTACGCGGATGCCTGATTCGGAGACGATCTCCATGAGCGTCATGGAGACAACCGCACGATTGCACGGCCTGCGGCTGAAGATGTGATATCTCAGTCCCGGGAAGTTTAGAGCGCTACGGCGCGCCTTTGGCGCGCCGTAGCGAAAAGTTGGCTCCCCGGGCCGGATTCGAACCAGCGACCAACCGGTTAACAGCCGGTTGCTCTACCGCTGAGCTACCGGGGATCAGAGGCCCGCATATCGGAGGCGGGCCGCCTTATAGCAACCCGGTTTCGGCCTGCCAAGGCTGCCGGGCGCGGCGGTGCGGGCGCAAGCGGGTCTAACGGCGCCTCGGGTTGACGGGTACCGGCCCATTGGCCATCTTCGCCGCCGCCACCCGGCCTTCAGCCGATCCGGTCCCGGAAAAGGCGACGATAGCGAAAGGCCTGACGCTCCCGCTCATGCGCGCCCTCATCCTCAGTGCCGGCCAGGGCTCGCGTTTGCTGCCGCTGACCAAGGACCGGCCGAAATGCATGCTCTCGGTCGGGCCGCGCACGGTCATCGAATGGCAGGTGAGGCAGCTCGCGGCCGGAGGGGTCGACGAAATCGTCGTCGTGCTCGGATTCCAGGCGGCTCTGGTCGAGGCCCATCTCGCAACCCTCGCGGGCCCATCGCTCAAGATCCGCACGATCTTCAATCCGTTTTTCAACGTCGCTGACAATCTCGGAAGCTGCTGGCTCGCGCGCGGCGAGATGGATCGCGATTTCATCATCCTGAATGGCGATACGCTGTTCGAGCCCGCGGTGCTGGCGCGGCTGCTGGCGAGCCCGCCGGCGCCGATCACCGTCACGATCGATCGCAAGCCGGAATACGATGCCGATGACATGAAGGTCCGCACCGAGGGCACGGGGCTCCGCGAGATCGGCAAGACGCTGCCGCTCGACCGGGTCAACGGCGAATCGATCGGCATGCTGCTGTTTCGCGGCGCGGGGCCACGCCTCTTCGCCGAGGCCGTCGATCGCACCATGCACACGCCCGACGGTCTCAAATGGTGGTATCTCAAGGTCATCGACATTCTCGCGCGCGAGGGCACGGTCGAGACTGCCTCGATCGAAGGGCTGCAATGGGGCGAGATCGATTTTCACGAGGATCTGCAGCAGGCCGAACGCATGGTTCGCACCTGGTAACTGTGACGCGGTCGCGACGATCTAGTCTTCGCTTCGCTCGCGCGCGGCGAGAATGCGCTCGACCAGAGCGAGATCGGCCGGCTTGTCGACATCGATCGCGGCTTCGGGTTGCGGCAGGATCACTGGCTGGATCCGGCTGGCGCTGAGCACCGACAGCCGCGCGAACGCCGCAGCCAGATCGAGGCGCCCCAGCACATAAAGCACCAGCGTCTTCGGCCCGATCGCAGCGGCAAGACGCCAGGGTTTCTTCCGGTTGCGCTCCATCTTGCGCCAGAACGTGACCGCATTGCTCGCGCGCGGATGCTGCAGCAGGAAGAGATTGCAGCCGCAGTAGCGCCCCGAGCCGAGCTTCAAAACGGTCCGGATTGAATCCGGATAAGCGGCGATCACGGTTTCCGCATCGGCGAGCGCGACGGCAATATCGGTATCGGCCCGGCTCGCGTTCAGCAGCGTTTCAATCATCGCAGTGGTCAGCAGCGGATGATCGGCCGTGGTGACCAGAACCGGGAATCCGCCGTCGCCGATATGCGTGAGTGCGGCGGCCACGGTCGCTGCCGGCGATTGCGCCTGCGCCATCAGCTCGACGCCGGCGCGGCGGGCCAGCCGCTGAAACTGCGCCGCCGCTTCGGGCCGATCGTCGGTCGCAACGACGATGCGGCCGATGCGTTGATAGCGCTGCAGGGTATCGACCACGCGCTCGATCATGGCCCGCCCGCGCACCGGGGCAAGCGCCTTGGCCGGCACCCCGGCCATTTGCGCAACGGGATCGGCGGGCCCGCGCGACCCCGCCAGCAGCAGCACCGTGAGCCGCTCGTTCATGAAGGCGACGAAAGCGTCTTTTCGAAGACGCGATAGGTCTTGTAGGGCCGACCGCCGATGCGCTCGATGATCGACCGGATCGCCCAATTGTCTTCCAGAATCCAGGAAAGTTCCGCGCTGCTGATTCCGCGCGCGACCCCGCTCTGGCGCAGCGCATCGAACAGCATGAAGATCACGGCGGCGCCATAAGGCGAGCGGTGATAACGCTGGCGCAGGCCAAACAGCGGGACGCGGCCGGTACGCAACCCTTTGATTTTGAGGCGCCACAGCAGCTTCGCCCAGCCGAACGGCAGCAGACGGCCATCGAGATCGTCCGTCGCCTCGAGCAGATTGGGCAGGCAGACGATCATGCTGACCGGTTCACCATCGATTTCGGCGATCCAGACCAGTTCCGGCACGATGATCTGCCGCATCTCGTGTGCGGTATGGGTGACCTCGGCCTCGGTCATCGGGACGAAGCCCCAATTGTCGGCCCAGGCGTCGTTGAAGATATCGAGAATAATCCGGAGATCCTCGTTGTAGCGGCGCATGTTGAGGGGGCGTAGCCGAATGTCGAGATCGGCCTTTGCGCGCTCGATGAGGCGCACACTTTCGATCGGCAGCGTTCGCGCCACGTCATAGTCATAGGCGATGACGTCCTTCGTCTTGGCATAGCCCGAAGTTTCGACATGCGCGCGTGCGAAAGGCGGATGATAGGCCATCATCAGCATCGGCCGCGCATCGAACCCGTCAATGAGCAGGCCGGTTTCCTCGTTGATGGAAAGGCTGAAGGGGCCCTGGACGCGTCTTGTGCCGTGCGCACTGAGCCAGTCTTCGGCGGTTGCGAACAGGGCCGAGAACACAGCGGGGTCGTCGATCGCATCGAGATAGCCGAAATGGCCGAGATCGGCGCCGTGGCGCTTGCGCGCGAGACGATCGACCTGTGCGCTGATACGGCCGACCGGCCGGTCGCCGCGATAGGCGACCCAGAAGGCTGCGTCGGCATGGTCGAAAAAGGGATTGCGGCGCGCATCGATCGCGGCGGCGCGCTCCATCAGCAGACCGGGCGCGAACCCGGTTGCACCCGCATAGAGCGTCAATGGAAGCCTCAGGAAATCGCGACGGGCCGGATTGGACTGTGCCGGAACGATGCGGATGTCGGCAGACGCGGGCAAGCGGCGGGTCGATCAGGCTGCGCGATCGCCCCGAACGTCGGGATCGACACGGAAGCGGCGCGGGTTCTGGTCGCCGCGCGTGCCGCCGGAGAGTGCGGCCACCCACGGATAAATGGCGGCCTGTTCCTCGGTGTAACCGAGATTGAACACGGTCGGGCTCTTCGTCACCTGGCGCGGCGATTCATAGAAGGTGCCGAGCCAACGGTCCCAGAGGAAATTGGTGATACCGAAATTGCCCTGCTCGTTGTGAAAGTGATGGGCGAGATGCAGCCGCTTGATATGCTGCAGGAAGGTCAAACGCGGCTTGGTATTGAGATGCTGCACGCAATGGCAGAACTCGTAAAAGCAGGTGGTCAAAAGGCCGGTCGAGAGCGCGGCCGCGGCGCCGCTCCAGCCGCCGACGAGCCAGCCGATCGGCGCCGTCGCGATCGCGATCGTGGGCAGCGTCGTATGCAACGCGCCGAACAGCACGCGCAGATCGTACGGGTCCTGATGATGGTCGAAATGGATGCGCTTCCAGGTCTTCGCGGTCAGCGGGCTGCGATAGAGATAGCGGCTATGCAGCACCCAGCGATGCAGGACGTACCAGACCAAAGGGTAGATAACGACCGCAAGTCCGATCGCGACCAGCGCGCCGAGCCAGTCGCCGGGCCGGTAGAAATAAACCGCGGTAGCCGCTGCGGCGATGCCGAACACCAGATAGGCAATGACCGCCGGATAGGTGAAGAATACGCGCAGCAAGTCGTCCAGCGACATGCGCGAAAGATTGTGGGTGCGAGTCCAGAAGCTCATGCCGCCAATCTAGCCTCCGACCGGGGTTCCGGCAAGGCGCCGTCCGGGCAACGCGTTGTAATGTCGCGGTTTTCGCCCTCAGGATAGCCGGCTAATAGCCTTCGATCCGGATCAGCCCAGCCAGCCCGAAGCTGAGGAACAGCAGTCCCGGGCTCCAGGCCGCAACCGCTGCGGGGATGGCTCCGGTCTCGCCCAGCGCCTGGCAGACCCCGTCGGTGACGAAATAGAGGAAGCCCATGCCGACGCCCGCAGCGAGCCCCATGGCCATGCGCTGGGTCCGGCGCAGCGTTTGCGCCATGGGCGCCGCCAGGATCATCATGATGAACACGGCGACCGGCACGGCGTATCGCTTGTGCCGCCAGGTCTCGTAGTAGTAGTCGGGTCGGTTGCCGATCTCGCCTTCGGCCCGCGTGAAGGATTCGAGCTGTTCCAGGGTCAGGCTGGTCGGCGGGGCCACGATATCGGCGTAGTGACCGGGCTTCAGCGTGCCTTCCCAGACATCGGTCGCCTGGCGGGAGAACTCGCCGCCGGCATGCCGCTCCATGACCAGGGTTTCCACGTCATAGAGTTGCCAGCGGCCGTTTTCGAGATAGAGCGCAACATCGGCCGTGATGCGCTTGGCAAGATTGCCGCCGTCGTCGCGGACGAAGAATGTCACGTCATGCAGCTCGCGGCCCTGATTGAGAACCAGCGACACCCGGACCAGCGACAGCCCGTCGCGAATCCATACGCCTTCGCTGGTATCGGCGGCCGGTTCGTCGGTCAGCGAGTCCGCTTCCGCGTCCCAGTCGATCAGGATGCGCTGCGTCAACGGGGTCGCCCGATCGACCACATAGAAATTGATGACGGCGACGAGGGCGGCGGCCGGCACGAAGCAGAGCAGGATCCGGTAAAAGGAGAGACCTGCAGCCTTCGCCGCAAGAATCTCGCTGTTCTGCGCGAGACGCGCCAGCGTCAGCAGGGTCGCGAGCAGCACCGAAAACGGCAGCACGAATCCGGTTACTTCCGGCGTGCGCAGCATCGCATAGCGCGCCAGCACCCAGAGGCTGTCGCCATGCCGGGCAAACAGCCGGTCGGCATTGTTCAGCAGATCGAGAAGCTGGAGCAAGCCGGCGAAGCCGAGCACGACGGCTGTCAGGTTGCCCGTAAAGAGGCGCGAAATGTAACGCGTCAGCGTCCAGGTCATGTCGCCTCCCGCCGGCGCTGGCCGAACGAGATGACGCGTCCGTAAAAATTGTCGAGCCCGCTGAGCAGCCAGTTGAGCGGATTGGAGCCGGGGCGCACGCTGGTGACCCAGAAGCACCAGATGCTCAGCACGAGGAAGATGCCCAACGGCGTCCAGAGTGCAATCCAGGGCGAGACGCGCCCCTGATCGCTCAACCCTTCGCCGAGTTGCAACAGATAGTGATAGATCAGCAGCAGTACGATACCGCTGCCGAGGCTGACGCCGCGCCGACTGCGCCGCGTCGTCATGGCAAGCGGCGCTGCCAGCAGCGGCAGTAAAATGAAAGACAGAGTGCGCACGACGCGGGCATGAAGCTCGGTCTCGAAGCGTACCTTGTCGATGTCGGGCGGCGGGTTTTCGATCACGCGCCACAGCTCGGGAATGGTCATTTCGCGATCGGAATCGCCGCGCAGGCGGAACGGGCTCGGCCCCAGCGAATCGTCGAGCGGCAAGGTCAGCGAGTCGAACGACAGCACGGTCGCTTCGCTGCCAATTAGACCGGCATCGACGCGAATGCCGTTCTCGAGGCGCAACACCAACGCAAGATCGTCGGTCGAGCGAAACACGCGTCCGGTCTCCGCGGTCGTGGTAATCGAGCCGCCCGACGGGCGCTCTTCATGAACGAAGATCCCGCTCAGAACCCGACCGCCATCCGAAATGTCGTTGGCCATGATCGTGAAATTGCCGAAGCCGGTGAAGAACGAACCGCGTTCCAGAGCCGATTCCCAGGCTGTTTCCGTCACGACATAGACCAGCGCCCGATAGGCGTAGCGGGTATAGGGCTGCAGGAACCCGAAAATGATGCTGCCGCAGGCGATCAGCACGATCGCGACCACCATGATTGGGGCCACCAGTCGATGCAGCGAGACCCCCGTCGCGTTCATGGCGTCGATCTCGCTGTCGGCGCTGAGTCGGCTGATCGCGAGGATGATGCCGATAAAAAACGCGAGCGGCAAAGCGAGGCCCAGATAGTGCGGAATGAGATTGGCCAACATCCGCAGCACGAAAATGATCGGGCCGCCCTTCGCGACGACGAAATCGAGCAGCCGCACCATCCGTTCCAGCAGCAACGCCATCAGTGCGATCGCGACCGTCCCGAACAGTGGCCACATGATACGGCTGAGAATGTAGCGATCGAGCAGGGTCATCGGGAATCAGCGTCGCGGCCAGGCATCGCGCAGCCGGCTGGCCAGCCGGTGCCGCAAGGCGTCGTCGACAGCCGGCGCATGCGCGAGATCGGGCGTGCGCGGCCAGCCCGGATCGAGAAATTCGACACCCTCGTACGTGCGTATGTCGGCGTAGCGGGGGATCACATGCATGTGGACGTGCGGATCGACCATCATCAGCATCAGGTAGTTGATCTTGTCGTAGGCGAACAATGACTTGAGCGTCCGCTCGATGTCTCCGATGGCATCGTGCAGTCCGGCCAAGGCGGCCGCATCGAGATCCGAGAAGCGTGTCGCCGCGCCGCGCGCAGCAAGCACCATGGCGCCGAGCGTCGCCTGCTGCGGGCGAAGCAGGACCACCCAATGGGGATATTCGGCCAGGACGGTATCCGGGTGGCCGAATGTCTTCATGGTCGCGTTGATACCGGCGTCGGCCATCTCATTCCTTGGTTCGATCGCAGCCTAGCACGGGCCGGCAGGGCGCACCGCGGCATGCACCGATTTTATGCGGCCAGCGGTACATCCAGTCGGAAACCGCCGGTGCGCTCGAATCGATCAAGCGTCACGGCGACGGTGCGGACTTCGACTTCGACCCGCCAGCCATCGCCGGCGGGTTCGATGCGGTAAAGATGATAGCGCGCCGGATCCTTGTTGCCCCAGGCCCGGGCGGATGCGGAAGCGACACCGATGACGGGCGCCGTGCCCTCGGGTACGGCAATGCGGTTCAGGCTCGAGCGATGGGTGTGGCCGTGCAGGACTAGCTCCGCGCCGCTCGCGGTAATCGCGGCACGCAGCTCGGAAATATCTTCAAGCTCCTTGCGCCGATGATGGCGATCCTCGAACGGCGGATGATGGATCAAGACGACCCGGAAGAGATTTTCCCTTCCGAGTTCGACCAGCCGCTGGCGCAACCGTTCGATCTGGGGCGTACCGAGACGGCCACCCGCGCTGCCGATCGGCATCGCACAGGCGCTCGACGTACCCACGAGGGCGATCCGGCCGCGACGGCGCACGAACGGAAAATCGTCGGGCCCGTCGAATGGCTTGCCCGCTGCGCCCGCCGCGGGCTCGTCGCGCATGTAACAGCGCCAGTTACCGATCGTCTCGTCCCATGGCAGGTCGATATAGGCATCGTGATTGCCCGGGATCACCGTCAGCACCTCGGGCGTGCCGAACGCGCCGAGCCACTGCGTCGCGCGGGCGAACTCTTCGGGTAGCGAAATATTGACGATATCGCCGGTAATGACCGTGTGATCGGGGGCCGCCTTGCGGAGATCGTCGCTAAGAGCGGCAAGCACGCCGGACAAATGGATGCGCCGACGCCGGAATTGCCAGGACAGAAGGCCGAAGGCGCGCTTGTTCGCGATCGCGCGCGGGCCGGGCAGAGGCCATCCTGCCAGATGCGGATCGGAAAGATGGGCCAGGGTGAACAATTGGCGGGAGTCCGGCAGGCGGTTATAAGGGGGCGGGTTGGCTGGTCTTGTCTCAAGGCCGGCCGGTTCGGTCAAGCGCGCCCCAGGCGGCCTTCAAACTCATCCCCGGATTGCGGCCAGATTCTCTCATGACAGCTTCACATTCCCGCAACGCGGATCAACCCGCGGTCCGGTTGCTCGGTTCCGCCGGGCGACGGCTCTGGGGACTGACCGGGGCCGAACGTCTGCACCGCAGTTTGCGGCGCGCGGGGATCGATTCGACCGCCGGCACGGCGTCGGCGGGTGGCGTGCTGCTGCTACGTACCGACTATCTCTATGACGAATCCCTTATCCGGGCACTGATTGGGCAGCCGGGTCGGACGCTGGTCGATCCGGCGGACAGCACGAAACTGATTGCTGCGCATGTGGGGGCCGGGGCGGTCGCCGCCGCTGCGCTTGCGGGCGAAATCGATCTGGACAAGGTCACGCGTGAGGCTGGGCTCCAACCGACCGGGCCGGTGGAACTCGCCGGTTCCTATGATGCGACCTTGCGAAAGCGTGCGACGCCTTACCTGTTGCCGCTCGAGGGCACGTCGCGCAACACACTTGAGCGTGCCAGTTTTTCCGGTGCCTACAAGGGCGCGACGGATTTCGTCACCAAATATTTGTGGCCCTGGCCGGCGCGTCAGGTGACGCGATGGTGCGCGGCACTCGGCATCTCGCCCAACGCCGTGACGTTCGTCAGCCTGTTGCTGGTGATTGCCGCGTTCTGGCTGTTCTGGACCGGGCACTTCGCGCTCGGTCTTGTTGCCGCCTGGGGAATGACGTTCCTCGACACGGTCGATGGCAAGCTCGCCCGTGTCACGCTCACCTCGACCAAAGCCGGCGAGGTGTTCGATCACGGCATCGATCTTATTCACCCGCCTTTCTGGTACTGGGCCTGGTATGTCGGTCTTGCGACCGTGCCGCTGACACTCGAATTAAACGAATGGCCGCTGCCCGCGCTTTGGGTGATCGTCGCCGGCTATCTGCTCGGGCGCGCCGAGGAAGGGTTCTTCATGGCGCGCTTCGGTATCGAAATTCATATCTGGCGGCCCGTCGATTACTGGTTCCGCACCATCACTGCGCGGCGCAATCCCAATCTGGCGATCCTGACGATCGCAATTCTGTTCGACCGACCCTCGGAAGGGTTCTTTGCGGTCGCGATCTGGACCATTCTTTCGCTGCTGTTCCATTTGGTGCGGATCGGTCAGGCGTTGATTGCGAAACGGCGCAACGGTGCACTTCGATCGTGGCTGACGGAGGCCGCATGAACGACGTCTTCCGAGGCCCCATCGGATTGATCGTCAACCCGCGCAGCCGGCGCAACCGAGAGCGGCTCGATCGGGTGCGCGCGGTCTATCGCGCGGCCGAGCGCATGCTGACCCGCGAGATCGAAAACGTTGCTGACATTCCCTCTGTACTGTCTGAGTTCGCCGCGGCCGGCACGACCTTGCTTGCGGTTTCCGGCGGCGACGGCACCGTGCAGGCGACCATGACGGCGCTGATCGGGCGCAATCCGTTTGCCTCGATGCCGCCGCTTGCGGTGCTGGCCGGCGGCATGACCAACGTTACCGGCCATCGGCTCGGCATTCCCGGCAAACCCGATCTCGGGCTCACGGCGCTGTTGCAGCGGCGCGATGCCGGGCGTCCGCTCAATCTGCTGACGCATCCGGTTCTGTCGGTTCGGGCGAATGCGAGCGCCGATGCCCAGTACGGCCTGCTGCTGGGGGGTGCCGCATTCTACGACACGACACAGCTGGCGCGGAGACGCGTCCATCCGGTCGGATTTGCCCAGTCGACTGCGGCAGCGGCAGCGGCGCTGATTTTGATCGGACACACGGTGGTTGCCGGACGAAAACAGGGAACGCGCATCGGATTGAGGGGCGATAATGCAGAGCTTGCGGGCGGGAATTGTTACCTCTTCCTCGCGACGACCTTGCCCGGTCTCATTCTCGGCGCCGATCCGTTCTGGGGTGCGGGGGAGGCGCCGATCCGCTGGACCTGGGTCAAAAGCCCGCCGCGCCGCTTTGTGTCAACCCTTTTGCCGCTGATCCGCGGCACGCCGCGCGACTGGATGGAAAACGAGGGATACCATAGCGGCCGGGTCGTTCGCCTCGCCATCGACTGCGACGCACCGTTATTGTTCGATGGCGAGCGGATCGATCCGGTGCCGGGCGAACCGATCATCGTCGAAGGCGGGCATGCGTTGACCTTTGCGCGGCTCTGACCGGCCGCCGGAAAGACAATCGATGCGGGTTTCGGCCATCGTGCGCGACGAGCTGGCGCTGCCGGTTCCGGCTTTGGTGCGCGATCTCGCGACGCAGGTGATGCAGCGTCATGAAAGCGGCAGTGCAGCCGTTTTGTTCTACGGCTCCTGCCTGCGCCGCGGCGAAGTGGCACTTTCGGATCCCGACAGCTTGCTCGATTTCTATCTGCTGGTGGATGACTACCGCAGCGCCTATCCGGACCGGCCCTGGATCGCGCGTTTCAATCGCCTGCTGCCGCCGAACGTCTTCTTTATTGAGACAAACATCAACGGTGTTCCCCTGCGCGCCAAATATGCCGTGATCTCGCTCGCGCAGTTTGCGCGCGGCTGTAGTTCGCAAAGTCGCACCAGCGCACTCTGGGCCCGGTTCGCGCAGCCGGCACGGCTTGTTGTCGCTCGCGACGATGCTGCCAGAAAGTCAGTCGAAACGGCCTGCGGCGACGCGGTCGCGACTTTAGTTGCGGCGGGGCTTACACTGGTCGGCGCCCGCATCACTGCCGAGCGGCTCTGGGAGACAGGGTTTCGCGCCACTTACGGCGCCGAGCTGCGCAGCGAAAGAGGCGGCGATCGCGCCATCCTGATCGTCGCGGCGGACCGTGATCGCTATGACGCGCTGACCGCGGCGACACTGGGCGATGTCGCCGTCACAAGCGACGCCGGGTTCTACCGCAATCCGCTCGATGCGCCGGCGCGCAGCGCGGGGCGCCGCGCCTGGGTCTGGCGGCGCATTGCCGGCAAGAGCCTGAACCTGCTGCGCCTCATCAAGGCGGTCTTCACCGTCGAAGGTGCGGTCGATTACGCGCTTTGGAAGGTGGAGCGCCATGCCGGTGTGCGGCCGCCGGTCAGCTCCTGGGAGCGGCGCCATCCGATCCTCGCATCGCCGGTGCTGCTATGGCGCTTCTATCGCGCCGGTGCCTTCCGCTGACAAAGACGGCTTAACGGTCACGCAACGCGAAACGGCCGCCCGAGGGCGGCCGTCCGGCAACTGAAAATTCTTGGAAGCGGCGTCAGCCGGCGGCCGCCATGCGCATTGTGCCGCCGATCACGCCATGCCGTTCGGCGATTTCGGTCAAACGGTCGGCGACAATGGCGATCTGTTCGCTGCTATGCGCCGCACAGACGCTGCAACGAAGCAGCGCGATATTGTTCGGCGTTGCCGGCGGCAGGGTCAGGTTCACATAGACCCCGGCCAGCAGCAACTCGTGCCAGACCTGGATCGCGGTCGCCGGATCGGGCAGATGCACTGCGACGACAGGGCTTTTATGCGGCCCAAGCACGAAACCACGCCGCTGCAGCGTGCCATAGAGTTGGTTCACATTGGCCCAAAGATCGTCCCGCAATGTCGGATGCGCCTTCATCACCTCGAGCGAGGCCGCAACCGAGGCCACGATCGACGGCGGCAGCGACGCCGTGAACATGTACGGCCGGCAGGCGACGCGCAGGATGTCGAACTCGGGGTGGTCGGAGACGCAATAACCGCCGATCGCACCCAGGCTTTTCGAGAAGGTGCCGACGATGAAATCAACATCGCCCTCGACGCCGTAGAATTCCGCGGCACCGCGTCCGGTCTCGCCCATGACGCCCATCGAATGCGCCTCGTCGACGACGAGATAGGCGCCATGCTTGCGCTTCACCGCCGCGAACTCGGCCAGCGGCGCGATATCGCCGCGCATGCTGTAGATCCCTTCGACGACGATCACCTTGTTGACCGCCTCGTTACCCAGCTTGGAGAGGCGGCGGTCGAGATCGTCCGGATCGTTATGCTTGAAGCGCAGGACGGTGGCGCTGCTGAGCCGCGTCGCATCGTAGATGCTCGCGTGCGAGTCGGAATCGATGATCAGATAATCCTGCGGGCCAGCCAGCGTGGCAATGATGCCGAGATTGGCCTGATAGCCCGTGGTGAAGACCATGGCGTGCTTGCGGCCGAAGAAATCAGCGATCGAATGCTCGAGCGCCTTGTGCCCGGCATAGGATCCGTTGGCGACGCGCGAGCCGGTCGTGCCGGTGCCGTGCGTGCGCACCGCCTCGGCCGAGGCATCGACGCAGGACTGCTCGAAGGTGAGGCCAAGATAATTATTGGTGCCTGCAAGGATGGTGTGCCGACCTTCGATCATTGCCTCGGTCGGAGAGAGCACTTCGTCCATGCGAATGGCGAACGGATCGTCGCCGCAGGACTTTGCGGCGCTATGGGCGGCCTTCAGGCCCTTGAACCGGTCGAACAAACCCATCGTCCTATCCTTCCGCCTTCTGCTTCGCGACGAAATCGGCCAAATCACCGACCGTCCGGATTTCCGGAACGGCATTTAACGGGATGGTGATATCGAACCGTTCCTCGAGTTCCATCATCAGGTCCATCACCGCCAGCGAGTCGAGGCGAAGGTCGTCGGCCAGATCGCTGCCCCGTTCGATCGGGGCCTCGCTCTTCCGGAACGGTCGCAAAATCTCAACGACCCGATCGAACGTCCCGTATTCGGCCACATCCATTCTCAACGCTGCCTCGGCTGATCGTTCCGCAAATCCAAATGCCGCAACGCGCGTCGTGGCCTGGACAGGCGTAGATTCCAATTAAGTCAGGGGGTTAGTGAAATAAAGAATTGTAACCCTTTGTTACAACTCGATTCATCGCAACAGACCGAGCGCGCGATACGCCGCCGCCGTCTCTGAAAAGCCTTTGTTTACAGTGAATTGTGGCCGCCAATCCAGATTTTGCGGAAATTCAGCCATGCGGGAAACCCAGTCCGGATGAAACAGCTCCCGGACCTTGCCGGGCGTCACCATCGCTGGCCGTTTGGTCATTCCAGCCCAGCCTGCGCTCGCGCCGGCGATCGCGTCGAACAGCCAGCGCGGCAGCCGCCGCAACCGGACCGGTCGGCCGACCGCGGCGGCAAGGGCGCTCGCAATGTCGGGCCAGCCATAACCGCCGGGATGGAGATCGTCGATCTCGATCGTCGCGTGATGCGTCTCGCGGCTGTCGACGATCGCGACGCAGGCGCGGGCTAGATCGGCGGCATGGATCAGCGAGAGACGGGCGGGGCCATTGTCCGGCGCCGTGAGCATGCCGTTCGCCGCCATGCGAAAGAATGGCAGCATTTCACGGTCGCCCGGCCCGTACACCACGGGCGGCCGCAGGATGGTCCAGTCGAGGTCGGTGCCGCCGGTTTCGAGCGCCACTTCGCCGGCGCGCTTGCTCGCTGCATAGGGCGACAATGTCGGTTCGCGCGCCGACAGCGACGAGATCAGCAGGAACCGCGCATTCGGTGCGGCCGTGCGGGCGGCCGCAACCATCCGCGCGGTGCCATCCGCATTGTCGCGATGGAACGAGACGGCATCGAGGGCTTTGACCGAACCCGCCGCATGAACGATCGCATCGGCGCCACGCACCAGCGCCCGCAGCGCATCCTCGTCCTCGAGCGAGCCGGGCACGAGATCGGGCGTCAGGTCGGCAAGCTGCGGGCTGAGCGGAATGCGCCGCGCCAGAATGCGCACGCGCCAGGCAGCATTCGTGAAGGCACGAACGATATGGCCACCGACGAACCCGGTCGCACCCGTGACGGCGACCAGACGGGTCATTGCTCAGCCGGCTCCGGAAGCGGTCTTTCGCGTCCCGTCCGGGCCGGCCTGGTAAAGGCCGGAGAGCCAGTTCGCCTTGGCTCGGGTGCGGCTCAGTTTGCCCGACGAGGTCTGCGGCAGCCCGTGCGGCGGTACCAGCGAAACGCTCGCCTCGACCGCGTGGCTGCGCTGCAGGATGGCGGCGACGTCGCGGCCGAGCTGCTGGCGGCGTTCGCCGTCGGGCACGCGGCATTGCACCAGCATCATCACCCGTTCGCTGCCGTCATCGCCCTGGAAGGCAAAGGCGGCCGTATCGCCACGGCGCAGGCCAAGCCCGTCCTCGACCGACCATTCGAGATCCTGCGGCCAGATATTGCGGCCGTTGATGATGATGAGATCCTTGCTGCGGCCGGTAATCACGATCTGGCCGCGAGTCATGTATCCAAGATCGCCGGTATCGAGCCAGCCATCCGGCTGCAGCACCGCCGACGTCGCGTCCGGTTCCTGGAAATAGCCGACCATGATGCTGGGGCCGCTGACGAACACGCGGCCGAGGCGTCGCTCCGGCAAGACGCGGCCGGCCTCGTCGCGCACTTCGATTTTGTGGCCGCCGAGCGGCTTGCCGCAGAGCACGAAATCGCGTGCGTTCGTGGCATCGGCCGACGCCGGAACCGCGTCGCCGCGTTCGGCGAGGCGCTGCCGGTCGACCCGGTCGAGTTCGACGCCGGTATTCAGCGGTGCAAACGAGATCGCGAGCGCGGTTTCCGCCATCCCATAGC
>JBBDWW010000351.1:0-2321 GCA_040902645.1 Dongiaceae bacterium
TGCAGGCCCATGTCGATCGTCAGGGTGACGTCCTGCCCCGGTTCGCCTTCCTCGCGCTGCAACTCGCGAATGACCCGGCCGATCGCGTTCACCTCGACTTGGCTGGTGCCGGCCGAACCGCGCAGATTCTGGTCATATTGCCGCTCGACGCCGGTCTTGCCGATGCGAAAGCCGGGCAGCTCGAGCAGCGGATCGCCGGTCAGATCGGCTTCGGAGACCGCGGCGACATAACCGAGCACATGCACCGCGAGCCCGCCATAGGGATAGTTGCGACGCTGCTCGACCTCGATCGTGATGCCCGGCAGATCGGGCGTGTTGATCTCGACCCGCGCCACATCGTCCCAGCCGAGATTTTCGCGCACCGTGATCGGCACGAAGGCGCGCTTCTTCTCCGCCTCGCGCAGCACGCGGGCGATGTCGGTCTCGCTGACCGGCAGGACATGCGAGAGCATGCGCAGCGTCTGTTCGAGATCGTCGGTCTGCTCGGGAATAATGACGACACGATAATTCTGGTCGTTGGTCGCGAGCGTGTAGCCGAACCGGTCCGTGATGCGGCCGCGCAGCGGCGCCAGCAGGCGCACGCTGATGCGGTTCTCCTCGGCCAGCACCGCGTATTTGTCGGCGTCGACGACCTGGAGGTAGTACATCCGCCCGGTCAGCGTGCCGAGCAGCGTCAGCTTCAGCCCCGCGAGAAGGGCGGCACGGCGCGTGAACAGGCGCAAATGAGCCTGCTGGTTCTGCTGCATTTCACGTTCGCCCGTCGACCAGACGCTGCGCCCCGGTGAAGAGCTGCGTGACGATCGGATAGAGCGCGAGCCCGAGGAAATAGGCGAACAAAGCCGGCGTCGGATTGACGAACTGCACCGCGAGCAGACAGACGACCAGCCAGGTGAGGATCAACGCCCCCGCCGACACCATCATGAAGCCCCACCAGACCACCAGGAACGGCTGGCCGATCAGAAGGCGGCGCTGGCTGCGTGTCACCCAGTAGGCCGCCAGCAATACCAGCACGCCGACGCCGAAGGGCGTACCGCCGAGCACGTCGCTGATCACGCCGAGCAGGAACACCGCCGGTGCCGGCATCGAACCCGGCCGGTGCACCGCCCAGAAGAAGACCGCCATGATCGCGAAATCGGGCGTGATCGATCCGAGATAGGGCAGCCGCAGCGGGATCGTGCCGAGCAGCAGCAACAGCAGCGCGGAGAGGAACGGGCCGAGCCGCCGCGCCCAGAGATCCAGCCGCTGCCAGAAGCCGGGCTTCATCGCGCGTCACCACCTGCTGGCTTGTCTGCGGCAATCACGCCGGCCAGTTCGTAGTTCACGATGCGCAGATATTCGAGCCGGTCCCAGTCGACGAAGGGCAGCACGGTGACGACGCCGTCCTCGACCGTGCCGACCACGCCGATCGGCAGGCCGGCGGGAAACACGCCGCCATCGCCGGACGTGACGATGCGATCGCCCGGCATCGGCGCGGCGCCCGGCGGCAGATAGAGCAGCCGCGGTTCGTTCGAATTGTCGCCGGCCAGGATCGCGCGGTGGCGCGCGCCTTCCAGGAGCACCGGAATGCGCGAATTGATGTCGGTGAGTAGCAGCACGCGGGCGGAGCGCTCGCCGACTTCGGTGATGCGGCCGGCGAGGCCTTCGCCGGTGAGCGCCGCCTGGCCCTTCAGTATCCCGTCGCGGGCGCCGGCGGCGATCAGGACCTCGCGCACGAAGGCGCCGGCGCTGTTGGCGACCACATGGGCGGTGACGAAGGTCGTCTGGGGGTCCGGCACCATGCCGAGCATCGCCCGGAGCTGACTGTTTTCTGCTTCGAGCTTGCGCGCGACGGCCTGCCATTGCAGCAGCGCGTCGCGTTCGGCGACCAGTTCGACGTTCTGCGAGCGCAGTTCTATTAGGTGTTTTGCGTTCTCAATGGCGCGCTCCACCGCATCGACCGGCTGCGCGATCGCCGCCATGATCGGTGCCAGAGCGTCGGTCACATGGGTGCGCAGACGCTCGACCAGAACCGCATCCGTCTTGCCGAGCATCATCAGCGCGAACGCGCCGCCGACCAGCAGAACGTAGGTGAATCGATGCATCCAGGCGCGGACCGGCGAAGCGATCCGCATGACAGTTCTCGGGTTGCTCGCCATCGTTCCCCTTCGCGACGAAGCGTTGTCCGAACGGCCCTCGGGCCAGCAAGGTTTCGCGCGAACTTTACGCTGTTCGCGGTAGTCGCGGTGGCCGACTCGGAGCAGGTTCCGGGCCGCCGCCGCGGCTCAGAAAAATATTTAATGGAATCAATAGGTAGAGATCAATACGTTCTTTAGAGTCTTCAT
>JBBDWW010000352.1:0-2317 GCA_040902645.1 Dongiaceae bacterium
GCTGCTCGGCGCCATCGTCGCCGGGTTCTTCGGTCGCTGGCTTGGCGACCGCGGCGCGCAATACATCACCTGCGGCGCGATGATCGCGGCCGCCATGCTGTCGATTATCGTCGCCTGGGATGTCGCCTTCCTCGGCAATATCCGGACCACGGAGCTGTTCTCCTGGTTCGATTCCGGCAATTTCGATGCCTCATGGTCGATCCGCGTCGACCAGTTGACGGCCGTGATGCTGGTCGTGGTTACGGTCGTGTCGACGGTCGTCCATGTCTATTCGATCGGCTACATGCGCCATGATCCCTCGGTGCCGCGGTTCATGGCTTATCTGAGCCTGTTCACCTTCTGCATGCTGATGCTGGTGACGGCCGACAATTTCATGCAGCTCTTCTTCGGCTGGGAAGGGGTGGGGCTCAGCTCCTATCTGCTGATCGGGTTCTGGTACGACCGGCCTTCGGCGAATGCGGCCGCGATCAAGGCCTTCCTGGTCAACCGGGTGGGCGACTTCGGCTTCGCGCTCGGCATCATGGGCGTGTTCCTGGTGTTCGACGCGGTCAGTTTCGATGCCGTGTTCGAGGCCGTGCCGGGCATGACCGATGTGACGATCGATTTCCTCGGCATGCAGCTCAACGCCATCGAGACGCTCTGCATTCTGCTGTTCATCGGCGCGATGGGTAAATCGGCGCAGCTCGGTCTGCACACCTGGCTGCCCGATGCGATGGAAGGTCCGACTCCGGTGTCGGCCTTGATCCATGCCGCGACGATGGTGACGGCCGGCGTGTTCATGGTCTGCCGGCTCTCGCCGATGTTCGAATATGCGCCGATCGCCTTGTCGGTGGTCTGCATCGTCGGCGCCTCGACGGCGCTCTTCGCCGCGACGATCGGTCTGGTCCAGAACGATATCAAGCGGGTGATCGCCTATTCGACCTGCAGCCAGCTCGGTTACATGTTCTTCGCCGCCGGCGTTTCGGCCTATAGCGCGGCGATGTTCCACCTTTTCACGCATGCCTTCTTCAAGGCGCTGCTGTTCCTCGCGGCCGGCTCGGTGATCCATGCGATGTCGGGCGAGCAGGACATGCGCAAGATGGGCGGCATCTGGCGCAAGATCCCGATCACCTATGCCTATATGTGGATCGGCAGTCTGGCGCTGGCCGGCATCGGCATCCCGGGCGTGTTCGGCTTTGCCGGATTCTATTCGAAGGACATCGTGCTCGAGGCCGCCTGGGCCGCGCACACCGATATCGGGCTCTATGCGTTCTGGCTCGGCATTGCGGCAGCCTTCATGACCGCGTTCTATTCCTGGCGCCTCTTGTTCATGACGTTCCATGGCGCGCCGCGCGCCGATCACAACACCATGCATCATGTGCATGAATCGCCCTGGGTTATGCTCGGGCCGCTGCTCGTCCTGGCGCTCGGTTCGATCGTGGCCGGCGTCGCGTTCTACGACTGGTTCGTCGGCCCTCATATAGCGGAGTTCTGGGGTCGTTCGATCTTGGTGCTGCCGGAGAACGACACGATCGAAGCAGCGCATCATGTGCCGCTCTGGGTCAAGCTCGCGCCGCTCGCGGTGGCGCTGGGTGGCATCGGCCTTGCCTGGATCTTCTATATCCGCCGGCCGGATCTGCCGGGCCGTCTCGCCGCACGGTTCCGCGGGATTTATCTCTTCCTGTTGAACAAATGGTATTTCGACGAACTGTACGACGCGGTCCTCGTGCGACCGGCGAAATGGCTGGGTTACGGGTTCTGGCGCGGCGGCGACGGTGCGCTGATCGACGGGCTCGGGCCTGACGGCGTTGCCGCGCTGACGCGGGATCTCGCGCGGCGCGCGGGCCGGATGCAGTCCGGTTACTTGTATCACTATGCCTTTGCCATGCTGATCGGCGTCGTCGCGCTGCTCACCTGGTATCTGTTCGCCCGGGGGAACTAGTCGACATGCTGGGCGATCTGCCGATCCTTTCTCTGGTCACGTTCCTGCCGCTGGTGGGCGCGTTCTTCATCCTGCTGATCCGCGGCGACGAGGCGGTGGTGGCGCGCAATGCGCGCAACGTCGCGCTCTGGACGTCGCTGATCACCTTCTTGCTGTCGCTCGAGCTGTGGTTCAGCTTCGATCGCGGCACGTCGAACTTCCAGTTCGTCGAGCGGGTCGCGTGGCTGCCCGAGTTCGGCATCGCCTATCACATGGGAGTCGACGGCATTTCGGTGCTGTTCGTGCTGCTCTCGACGTTGCTGACGCCGATCTGCGTGCTGGCGAGCTGGGATGCCATCCGCACCCGGGTCAAGGAATACATGATCGCGTTCCTGGCGCTCGAAACGCTGATGGTCG
>JBBDWW010000353.1:0-15985 GCA_040902645.1 Dongiaceae bacterium
GCAGCGCGAGCGGATCGGGAACCGGACCGAGCCCGCGACGCGCGCGCTCGACCGCGAGGTTCGCGATCTTGTCGCCGCCGCCACCGGGGCCGGGGCCGGCGCCGATCATCGTGTCACCCCGGGCGTCACCATGTCGGGAAACAGGCCGGCCGTTACCGCGGTTGCGACACCGATGCGGCCGTCGCGCGCGATCGCGGCGAGCGTGCCGCCGTCCTCGCAGCGCAATGTCAGGAAGGTGGTAGCACCAGCGATGCGATAGAGCTCGACGGTCCCCTGCATGGTGCGACCGTCATGCAAATGCACGGTGACGAGCTGGCCGCAGAGGAACGGCGGCCGGACGACGAAGGCTGACACAGCGCGCCCCTCGTCGTCCGGCGCCCCGTCGACCGGGCGATCGTGCGGGATGGCACGATCTTGGCCCCCGGCCGCTGGCCGCTGGTGAAGAAGCTGCGAGTCGCGCGCGGTCATGCCCGCCCCGCTTCGCGACTCGCAGCCGCGGCGTGTACCCTCGCGGGTGCCACAACCGAGGGAGCCACGCCATGCCGCGCATGCCCAGCCGAGCCATCGGAATCCCCTGGTATCGATCCGAGGACTGGCCCGCAATCCGCCGCGTCATGATCGACGGCGATCGGCTGCCTGCACGCTATGAGGATTGGCTGCACCGCGCCGAGCACACGCGCGAGCAATTCGCCGCAGCCGGTGACATCGTCGAGAAGGTCTATCTCGATCCGGTCGACTTCGCCGACTGGTGCCGGGCGCGCGATTTGAACATCGACAGCGCCGCGCGCAATCGCTTCGCCGCCGAGTTCGTCGGCGAGAAATATCGAAATCGATCCTGACAGACCGCGTCGCGGGAAGACGAGCCGGACATTCGCGGCGGGCTGCTGTTGCAGGGGATGCGCGGTCATGCCCGCCCCGCTTCGCGACTCGCAGCCGCGGCGTGTACGCTGCCCGGTTGCACAACCGAGGGAGCCACGCCAATGAAAGGCAGACCGATGGTCCGCAATCCGATGTCGCGCATCGAGCGCGAGCATCTCGAGGAACTTTTCGAAATCAGCGTCCCGAACGAGCCGATTGCGCGGTTCAATGCCGGCAGCCCCGTCTTCGCCACCTCGTACAGCCTGATGACGACCCTGCCACCGACGATGGCTGCGATCACGATCCGCGGCATGGAAGACGAAATGGTCCGCCTGCTCGTCAACCCGGTCGTCGCACGGCGGCTCGCCCGGGAACTGGAATCGCTCGGCCGCAACGCCGGCTGGTGGGATGAGAACGGCGCGTTCATCGAAGCACGTCCAGCGAGCTGACGACCTGCCAGCCAGCGATCTCGGGCAGGTTCCGCGCGATCGCCAAACGCAACGCGGCGAGCCGGCGGCGTGACCGCCTGGAATGGCGGGCGCGGTCAGCACGCCGCACCGCGCGCTCAAGCGCCGCGGTCGAATACCAGCGCCAGCGACCGCCTTCGCACCGATAGACGCCGCCCGACTCGGACAATTTCCGGGGTGCCCCGTCCTGCCGGTTTCCGGCCCGCCGGGCGGCCATCTCGCCGGCCGCCCCTGAGCCCGTCATTCCTGGAAGATGCCCCTGCCTCATCGCCCCTGCCCCCAATGGCGTCGATTCGATGTTGGGCACTTTCAAACACCCACCGCCATGTTGTCAACCCTCGTTGTCAACCCCCGGCGAACGGCGCATCATCGTGGCAACCCTATCCCTAGCGACAGGAACCGCCCGATGCGCACGATCGATCAATATCTGGATCTCGCCAAAGCCCGGCAGGGCATTGAATCCGACCGGCAGCTGTCGGCGGCGTTGGGCCTGTCAGGGCCGGGTGTTTGCATATGGCGAACACGCCGTGCCTGGCCGAAAGACGAAGCGATGATCCGGCTCTCGACGCTGGCCGGCATCGACCAGGCGGAAGGCTTACTCGATCTCAATCAGTGGCGGGTCGAAGGAACGGCGCAGACGGTCTACAGGGAAATGGCGCGACGCCTGGCCGGTACGGCGGCGATGCTGCTGTTCGCGCTCGGCGTGACGCTCGGTTCGGGCAACGACGCGATCGCCGGAACGAACGCGGCACAGGTCAACGCGCTATGCCGGTACACTGTATATTACGGGAAATACAAACCGTGGTTAGTCCGGTGCTGGGCCGGCTCTTTGGAATGGCAGATCTGGCCTTTCGGCACGCCGCCTGAGCGAACCCCCATTTGGCATACCAGATCCCGATCGCCGCCTCGTGCCGGTCGTGGCCTGGCG
The DNA here is from genome assembly GCA_040902645.1 of Dongiaceae bacterium. Taxonomy (GTDB): domain Bacteria; phylum Pseudomonadota; class Alphaproteobacteria; order Dongiales; family Dongiaceae; genus JAWXBK01. Next base: position 2,254 of record JBBDWW010000353.1, read on the forward strand.
ACATCAGTCAGCAATAACGGGCGATCTCGTACCGGATCAGAGTTCGCATCCGGTCCGGTTCGATGACGCCGAAATGTCCGCCGAAAGCTCGCGCGACCGGTAATGCCAACAGCCGCTCGAGACTGGATCGGAACGCGGCCGGGTCCGCCGGCGGGAAATCCCGGTCGAGCGGATCGTCGAGCAGCGTATCGCCGGTGAACAGAAATCCGGTCGCCGGCTCCCAGAGCGCGATCGATCCCAGGCTGCGGCCCGGCACATGCAGCACCTCGAGCTGGCGGTCGCCGAGATCGATGATGTCGCCCTCCTCGACCAGCCGGGTTGGCGGCCGGGTTACCAGCCGGTAGGTCATCACGTCATAGCCCGGCCAGGGCAAGGCCGAGACCATCTCGGGACAGACATAGCCGGCGATCGCGTTGCGCCCTTCGGCCAGCGCCTGCGCATCGAGCGGATGGCATGCACGATTTTCGAACGAATGGAGCCCGCCAGCATGGTCATAGAAATAACAGAGCGCGACCGCGAGCGGCGGCCGGCCCGTGATCCCTTCGATCACCGGCGACAGCGGCAGGATGCCGGCACCGGTATCCACCACCAGGTCCATCGTCGAACCGCGCACCAGCCAGATGTCGCCCGACAGATACGGATCGACATGCGCCTCGCGCAGCCGGACGATGCCGCCGGGATGCGGTTCGATTCCATACCATATGTCGGCGACCGGCAGGCTCATGCGCCGATCCTAGCAGAAGGCCGGATCGGATCGGTGTGCCCCGTTTGAGTACCGGCATTTGCGAGGCGGTGCATGATGGGCCGGCCCGCATATCCGCCGCCGGGGCATGATCGGCGTCGCGCCGCCTGCCGCGCGATTCCGTCCGCCTTTGCATCTTCTGACAGAACGGTGCCATGCCCGACCTGCTTTTCCCGTTCCTGATCTTCGGCCTGACGATGAGCATCACACCCGGCCCGAACGTCATCATGATCGCGGCGTCCGGCGTCAATTTCGGCTGGCGCCGCTCGATCCCGCTTTATTTCGGCGTCGTGCTCGGATTTATGATGCTGCTGTTGGCGGTCGGTTTCGGCCTTGGCGCGGTGTTCGATCGCTACCCCGCGATTCACAATCTGCTGCGCTATGCCGGTGCCGCTTATCTGATCTGGCTCGGCATCCGGATCGCGACCACCGGTCGCAAGAAAACGGTCACCGATCCCAATCAGGACAAGGACGCGGGACGCCGCCCGTTCAGTTTTTTGCAGGGTGCAGCGCTGCAATGGGTCAATCCCAAGGGCTGGATCATGGCGGTCGGCGCCATGTCGATCTTCACCCTTCCCGACCGCGCGATGGCACCGCAGGTATTGCTGATCGTCGCGATCTTGGGCGCCATGGGTTTTGCCTCCATGGCGCTCTGGCTCGGCAGCGGGGTTCTGGTCGCACGCTATCTCAGGACCGAGCGGGCGCTGCGCCGGTTCAACATCGCGCTCGGCATTTTGTGTATCCTCTCGGTGGTGCTGATCTTCGTGTGACCCGGCGAAGGAGCCAGGCGATGGGCCACCCATATATTGCGCTGTCCTTGCTCCGCCGCCTCGCGTTCTGCGCCCTGCTGCCGCTCGGGGCCTGCGGCGGCAGCGGCTGCGACGAAGAAATGCTCGACGAGTTCGCCTCGCCCGACGGGCGTTATGTCGCCGCCGTGTTCGAGCGGCGTTGCGATGTGGATTCCAGCGAGGATCCGATCATCCGCTACGTCACCGCACGGCTGATCGATGCCGAGGGCTACGGCGAGGACCCGATGAAAACGGCGATCTATATTGCCGCCGGCGAGCAGGAATTGTCGGCCGCGTGGATCCAGCCCGGCTGGCTCGCCATCATTTCAAGCGCGCCGCCGGATCAGGTCATCCAATGGTCGGCGAACTGGCAGGACGTAATCATCGTCTACCAGTGAACCGATCGCCGCCTGTCGGGCGCGATCGCCCGACGAACGACGCGGTCTAGAGCAGCGGCGCGGGTTCGACGCCGAGCAGCTGCAGAGCCTTCTCGAGCGTTGCCTCGCCTTCATCGTCGACATCGGCGTTGCACAGATAGCCGCCTTTATCGCGATGGCTCTGCGCCAGCCCGAGATACGGATTCGATTTATGCTCTTCCTTGACCGCATCGAACTGCTGCTCGAGCTGGATGCAGCGATCCGACGTGACGAGCGTTACCGGCGACGGCAGCGCGAGCGGATCGGCCATCTGCGGCATGCCGGCATGCGCCGCGCCGGCCGACGCCAGCATCGTGGCTCCCAGCAGTGCCGCCGCTATTCCCTGAACCCCGATTATGCGTGTCATGGGTTGCTCCCCGTTTGGCTGTTCTCTGAATATTATCATCCTCGCGCGGACGAATTTCTACCCGCGATCAGCAGCCGAAAAAGGTCCGCAATTCACGCGCCATCTCGCCCAGGCGCCCGGCTTCGACGGTCAGCGTGTATTCGCAGAGCCAGTCGGAATCGCCGATCCGGTCGCGAAGCGTGAGGTGCAAGGCCACATGCCCAAGCGCATCCGATGTCGCCGCTAATTTGAGATGACCGTCGCGCGATTCATGCGCGCGCGAACCCGTCCACCCTTTCCAGTCGGCCGCGAGCAGATCGAAGAACCCGGACCATTGCGGCGGGCCGAATTCCTCGATCCCGATCCGTGCCGTCAAAGTCGGGCTGCGCAGCGAGACCTCGAAACTGCAGATGTCATCGGCGACCCGGAGCGTTTCTCGATGAAACGTCAGGGTCGCCCCGCTGTTCACGCATTTGATGACGACGTCGGTATCGTCGACCATCGCATCCGCCTCGCCGGCTGTCACCCTTACTCGGTCGGATAGATGGTCCACCAATCGTCCTTCATGTCGACCACCACCCAATCCTGTTGCCTCGCCGCGTCGAGCGCCTCGTCCAGGTGGCCGATTGACGAGTCCCGATCGTACGCCCATTCGCGCGCCGCATCTGTGTGATGGACGATGAGACCGAACCGCGGTCCCTCACCCGCCGTCACCCATTGCAACATCTGTAGATCGCCATCTGAATTGCCGAAGGCGGCAATCGGACGACGCCCAATGAACCACTGGATCGCGACGGGTTTTCCCGCCTTGTCATCGACAAATCCGACTTCAGGCAGGCGCATAATGACCGGAATGCCGTCGTTGATCTGAAACTCGGTCACACCGCTGCTGCCGATTACCTGCTCCGGCGGAATTCCATAGACTCGTTCGCTGAACACGCGCATGAACTCGATACCGCCGCCGGAGACGATGTAGGTCTTGAAGCCGTTGTCACGCAGATAGGCCAGCAGCTCGAGCATCGGCTGATAGACCATTTCGGTATAAAGCCGCCCGGTGACCGGGTGCATGGCCGTGGCGATCCACTCCTCGACGATTGTCGCGAACTCATCGGTCGTCATTCCGCTATGGGTCGCTGTTATAAGTTCCACAATCGCTTTCTCGCCGCCGGCAAGAGCGGTCTTCATGTCGCCGGCGAGGATCGATTGGAACGGCTCCTGGGTCTGCCATTCCGGATGTTGCGGCACGAGCGTCTTGACCCGATCGATTGCGAAAGCGAACTGAAAATACAAAGGTTGCTCGGCCCAGAGCGTGCCGTCATTGTCGAACACGGCAATTCGCTCCGCTGGCGGAACGAAGTCGGGGCTGTCTTCAGGGGTGACACGATCAACGAAAGCGACGATTGCAGCCTTGCTTGCGGTCTCGTTCCAGGACGGTAGAGGATCGGCCGCGAGCGCTGCGGACAGCAAAACGACCTGTATCAGTATCGATCCCATGGCGGCCCGGCTCCACCGCGCGATCCTCGGCGCCTGCCGGGCCCCATGCATGCTCATGTGTGTATACCTTCGATACGAAATCGTTCCGAAGCCCCGCATCCGTCGCATGCCGATCCTGGACACGGGGCTTCGCCAATGCCACTTGGTTTGCGTCAGTTCTTGGCACCCTGCTGCAGTTTCGCCAGAACCTCATCGAGCGCAAAGCTTCCCGGCTTCTGCCGCGGTGGAAACTCGACAAAGGTCTGGAGATGCTCGGCCACGATCGCCTGTGCCGGCATCAGCGCAAAGGCATGCTCGACGCGCCATTTGTCGTACTCGCCCGATGCATGCTGGGCGATCTCGAAGGGATCGGCACGCAGATCAATCAGTTTCGGGAATCGCAGGGTTATCAGCGGGTCCTGCCATACATTCAGACCTTCGGCCCGCTGTTCCATGAATACGAGCTTCCAGCGCTCGTAACGCAGTGCGGCCAGGCTGCCGTCATCGGTCCAATAGAAATACTCCTTGCGCTTCGTCGGTCCCGTGCCGGCGAGCAGATCACGCTGGTCATAGCCGTCGAGGTGAACTTTGAAACTCTTTCCTGCCGCGTCGTAGCTGGCCAGCAGCATTTCTTTGACATTCGGTTCGCCGGCTGCGGCGACCAATGTCGGCACCCAATCTTCGTGCGACACGATGTCGTTGATCTCCGTGCCCGGCGCGATGACGCCCGGCCATCGGATCATGCCGGGAATACGGTAACCGCCTTCCCAGTTAGTGTTCTTCTCGCCGTGGAACGGCGTGGTACCACCGTCTGGCCATGAAAACACTTCGGCGCCATTGTCGGTCGTGTAGATGACGATCGTGTTGTCGGCGATCCCGAGTGTGTCGAGCTGATCGAGAAGCTGGCCGACCATTCCGTCATGCTCGACCATTCCGTCCGCAACCACACCCAGATCCGTGACGCCAACCGACGCCTCCTTCAGATGGGTGTAGATATGCATGCGGGTCGAATTGAACCAGCAAAAGAACGGCGTGCCGGCATTGTGGTTCTTCTCGATGAAGCCCATTGCAGCGGTCAGGAACTCTTCGTCGACCGTCTCCATGCGCTTGTTTGTGAGCGGGCCGGTGTCTTCGATCGTTTGCATGCCGACCCGACCAAAACGCGGATCCTCGGTGGGATCGTCCTGGTCCGATGCGAAGCTGTGCAATACGCCGCGCGGACCGAATTTTGCCAGGAACTCAGGGTCCTTCGGATAGTCCGGGTTCTCCGGCTCGCTCTCTGCGTTCAGATGGTAGAGATTGCCGAAGAACTCATCGAACCCGTGAACGGTCGGCAGAAACTCGTTGCGGTCGCCGAGATGGTTCTTGCCGAACTGTCCGGTCGCATAGCCTTGCGGTTTGAGTAACTCGGCCAGTGTCGGGTCCTTCTCTGAAAGCCCTTCATTGGCTCCCGGCAGGCCCACCTTGAGCAATCCTGTCCGAAAGCAGCTCTGGCCGGTGATGAAAGCCGCGCGGCCCGCTGTGCAGGATTGCTGACCATACAGGTCGGTGAAAATTGCGCCTTCATCGGCGATCCGATCGATATTGGGGGTCTGGTAACCCATCATGCCGCGATTGTACGCGCTGATATTCCAATAGCCGATGTCGTCACCAAAAATGACCAGAATATTTGGTTTTTTATCCGTTGCCGCTTGGGCCTTGCCAGTTCGACCCAATGGCGTACGGCCTGCAAACATTGTCGCCGCGAGTGCCGTCGTTGAAAAAAGAAAATGCCTTCTGTTCATGATCTGATTCCTTCGGTTGCCCCGCCGGCGGGTTGCCTGACGGCGGCATCAAAGCTCGGTCATCGGCGCGGAACGGACGATGCAACGAAAACCCAGATGGCAAATTGCAGTGTCGGTTAACTGCGCCATGCGAGCCGCTGGTCGATAACGACGGCAGTAATTGGGCGCGCACAAATACGAGCCACCTTTCGTTACTTTTCGGGGAACAAGGATTGTCGGCATAAGCGGGTCAAAGCTCTGGTCGCGTGTCCCGCCGCGAGGATTGTGCGGCGTGCAGCAGGACTGCTGAATCTGGCCATGGTCCTGATACCAGTCGGTCGTCCACTGCCAGACATTGCCCGCCATGTCGTAGAGACCGTAACCGTTTGGTGGGAATGACCCGACCGGCGCCAAACCCTCATAACCATCGGACACGAGGTTCTGCCAGGGAAATTCGCCCTGCCAGGTGTTGGCCATCGATTTGCCGCCTGGCGTGAACTCGTTGCCCCACACGAATTCCGCACCATCGATGCCGCCCCGCGCGGCGAACTCCCACTCCGCTTCGGTCGGCAATTCTTTTCCGGCCCATTCGGCATAGGCCTCGGCGTCTTCGTAGGCGATCTGAACGACGGGCTCTCGCGCCCGCCCCGACAGCGAGCTGCCAGGCCCTTCCGGGCTGCGCCAGTCGGCGCCCGCAACGTAACCCCACCAGTTGTACTGGTTCGTTAAATCGACCCGCTGTCGAGGCTTCTGAAAGACAACAGAGGCCGGCATTAACATTTCGGGCAAGGCGCCGGGATACAGGGCCGGATCCGGTGGCCGTTCAGCAAGCGTGATGTATCTGGTCGCATCGACGAAGCGAGCAAACTTTTCGTTCGTCACAGCGCAGAGATCTATCCAGAACGCGCCGACACTCACGACGTGAGCGGGCGCCTCTTCCGGATAGTGATGGTGGACCCCATGCGAAACGCGCCGCCGGGGATCCATGCCATACCGTCGCGACGTGAACCGGGCTCAGGCATCGCTTACGGCATCGTGTAGGTCAGCCCCTCGATGATGATGATGCCCGCGCCTTCTGCATGGCGCACGCCGTCCCCTTCCTCGACGAAGCTCTGGCGCTCGCTGCGCACGATGATGTTCCCGCTGCCGGTCACGCCTTCGAACTGGCCGGTACCGCCGGTCAGCGTGATCGTGCCGTCGCAGCCGATGCGGAAAACGCCGCTGCAACTCAGATCGGCATAGATGCGATCGCCGTCCACGGTCTCGATGAGGCAGTGGCCGCTCGATGTCTGGAGCGCCGTCGAGGTCTCGATATCGACCATGACCGGACAGCTCGCACTGCCCGAGGGGACCAGCCCCTCGGTGGTTTCGACATAGACCGGGCCGACCAGCGCACCGACGAACATGGTGCGATCGACGCCGATCTCATAGGTGCGGCCTTTGCCGCTCCAGGCAATGAACGCATCGATGGTTTCGTCTTCGGCAGCGGCGGGTGCGCCGGTTGCGAACGTCAAACCGCCAATGGCGAGCCCCGCCAGCAGCAGCGTCCTGATTTGCCGTTTCATGTGCATGACTCCGTGTTCCGTGCGCGCTAATCGAAATCGATATAGATGACGTCGCCGCCGAGCGAAAGCATGAGCCCGCTGCGCTTGGCGTCGAGCTGCATGAAGACGCCGCTGCTGTTCTGCAGCCAGAGCTCGCCCGTGCTGGCGTCGCCAATGGCGATGCCATACCGGGCCTGTCCGTACGCGCCCGCAAACTGCGTCGGATCGGTCATGTTATAGACGGTCCCGGTCGCCTCGATCGTCGAAGCACCCATACCGCCCACGCCCAGTCCGCTGATTTTGAAGTCGTAACTCTTGCCGTTGAAATGCAGCGTGCCGCCGCCAAGGTTGGCGCTGCCGATGAATGCGATCTGCACCTGACTGATTTCGACGGTCCCGGCTTTCACAAGATCATCGGCGGCAAGCGGTGAAACTGCGAGAAGGCCCAAGAGACCGAAAGCCGCAGCAATGCGGCGACGGGGTTTTCGGGCACGTCTTTCTGTAGTCATTGGATCCTCGTTCGAGTGTGTAATCGGGAATGCGCGATCGCGTTCAGAGCCGGAATGTCGCGCCAACGATGGGGCCCGACATTGTCATGTTATCCATCAGCCCGTTGTTCTTGAAATCGATCTCAAAATGGCGGTACCCGGCCTGCAAGGTGAGCCAGTCGTTGGCATGCCAACCCACTTGGCCGATTAGTTGCCAGGTGAGCTCAGAATCGACACCAAATCCGCCAATCGTACCTGCCGTGCCGACGAAGAATCCCGATCCGAGATCGAGGCGACCGCGGGCGCCAACTATCGGATCGATCAGCGTTTGCGACGACGACGTCGAAGCGGGTGGTCCGCCGGACAGAGTGAGATCGACATCCATCCAGACGAACTGAACGCCTGCGAACAGATCGAAAGAGCCACGATCGTGTTCGACCACGCGATAACCTGCATTGGCCGACCCGAATATCGTTGTGGTCTCCATCGTGGCGCCTGTAAAGGGCGCTCCATTCAACCCTTTGTTGGCCGAAAGATCGAAATAGCTGAAATCGACCAAACCGATCAGGCGGTTCTTGCGAACTTCGAATACCGCTTCAGCACCGAACTCGAGACTCTTCAGAACGTCGATCATACTCACTTCGGTCGTCGTTGCGGGAAACGGCCCCTGTGCCCGCGTCGAGGTCTCGAGCCCGGCCAGCCAGATATAGGGCGTCAACAAGACGACCCATTCGGAGTCAGCGACAGGTTCCTCGGCCCGCGCTACGTCTGTCGTTCCCAAGAAGAGGATCGCAACCGCAACCGCGGCGGATGCAACCCCGTGCAGGGCCACCGATCGGCTTGATCTCATTGTCATGGTTCCCCCAACGACGTGTTACGCGGCTCGCCGCGATTCTGGTTCATTTGTTCCCCAGGCATGGATCATCCCGCATCCCCATCATCAACCCGCAGCACCGTTCGAAAGCCGGTATGTGAGGCTCCAACATCGAGCGCTGCGGGTTGCCGTGCGCTCGGCCGGTAGCGAAAGCAGAAATCGTTCGAACAGAGATACGAACCGCCCTTGATCACGGCCATGCCAGGCTGCGGCCCGCGAATGTCGGCGTAATCGTCCTTCGTGAGCTCCCAGACATTGCCGGCCATGTCGTAGAGCCCGTACCCGTTTGCGCCGTAGCAGCCGACCGGCGCGGTGCCTTCATAGCCATCGACAACCTGATTGATGACAGGAAACACGCCCTGCCACGCATTTGCCTGCCAGTGTCCATCGGGCACTTCCTCGTCGCCCCAGCTGTAGTCCGCGCCGTCGAGTCCGCCGCGCGCGGCAAATTCCCACTCCGATTCGCTGGGCAGATCACGGCCGAGCCATTGCGCATAAGCCAGCGCATCGTCGCGCGTCACATGCACAACCGGATGCGTCTCGCGACCCTCGATCGAGCTGTCGGGTCCTTCCGGATGACGCCAGTCGGCGCCGGGCACATAGCGCCACCATTGGCCGATATCGATCATATCGGTGACGCTCTCGGGCATGACGAAGACCATCGCGCCCGGCTTTAACAAATCGGGATCGACACCGGGATAAGCGGCGGGATCGAGCGGTCGTTCTGCCATCGTGACGTAGCCGGTCGCCGCGACGAACGCGGCGAATTCGGCATTGGTTACTTCATGCACATCGATCCAGAACGAGGCAACGGTGGCAGTCCGGGCCGGACGCTCCTCAGGATGACGAACGTCCGATCCCATCGTGAACGGCCCGCCTTCGATCAGGACCATACCAGACGGCGCGCCTGCCGCCGGCAGCGATGCCGACTGTATGGCCGCACAGCGTCCGGCATCGGCTAGTTCCGTCGCCGGTGTCAGGAAATGCGTTGCGGCGAGGCCGCCCATCCCGCCGAGAAGCGCGACGGCCGCAACCGCAACGAATATCCGCGAGCGGCGGTTCATTAGTCGATCACTGATTTGTCCCGAGATTGAGGGTGATCTTCTGCAGCTCTCCCGTAAACGCGAACGGGGCCGTGTAGTCCGCGTCGTCCACACCGGTCCCGGTGTCGGACCCGATGTCGAACGTTTCACTCGCTTCCAGTGCGAAGGGGAGCGTATGGGGCAACGTGCCGCTGGCCACTTCCACGCCGTCGACCTTCATCACCCCGGTTCCACCTTTTCCGAGACCCGGGCCATCGTATGTAAACGTGAATTCAACGGTGTGCCTGCCGGCCGAGAGTGCGTCGGGGGCCGCGATACGGGGCCGCGCCAGATCGATCAGGTTGTATACGAAGACCGGCTTGCCCTTCATCAGATAGAGGCCCCATCCACCGAAGCGGCCGCCCTGCGTCATCAGCATTCCCTCCCCGCCTCCCTCAGGCACATCGATCTTCGCCACGATAGAGAAGGATTTGTTGAGAACGTTTGGAGCGGTTCCGAGGGGAATGCCGACAATCGGCCGCGTGTAGGTAAACTCGGTCCGGCCGGCCACGATGCTCGGGCGCGGCGCGATGAATCGGGTAAGCGCCGATGCATCGAGCGGCAGCACCTGATATTTCGCGGCCTCGACCCAGAACAGATCCTGCAATTCCTTGAGCTTCTCCGGATTGGCCGCAGCCACATCCGTACTTTGGGTCCAATCCTTCGAGAGATCGAAGAGCTCCCACTTCGCATCGTTGACGACGTCGTCCGGCAGCGCCGCCGTGCCGTCCCAGGGCGCGCGGAAGGGCAAGGTCGATGCCATCCACCCCTCATGATAGATGCCGCGCATCCCGAACATTTCGAAATATTGCGTTCGGCGCGTCGAGGGCGTGTCGGCGGATACCGCGTCGAAGGTGTAGGCAAGGCTGACGCCTTCGATCGGTTTCTGGTCGATGCCGTTGACGGTATATGGTGCGGCAATACCCGTCGCTTCCAGTATCGTCGGGACGATGTCGATGACGTGGTGGAACTGATTGCGGATGCCACCCGCATCCTTGATGCGGTCGGGCCATGAGATCACCATGCCGTTCCGGACGCCGCCAAAGTAACCGGGCACCTGTTTCGTCCAGCGGAAGGGCGTGTTCATCGCCAGGGTCCAGCCGACCGCCATGTGTGGATAAGTTTTGTCAGAGCCCCAAGCCTCGTAAAATTGCATCTGTGCTTCGACGGGCACTTCGATGCCGTTGAAGAAGCTGACCTCGTTCGGCGTGCCCACGGGCGAACCTTCGGCGCTACTGCCATTGTCGCCGCTGATGTAGATGATCAGCGTGTTGTCGAGTTCACCGGTCTCTTCTATTGCGCGAACGACCCGGCCGATCTCGTGATCGGTATAAGCAAGGAAGGCCGCGTAGACCTCCATCTGGCGTTCGAACAGTTTCTTCTCGTCTGCCGTCAGGTCATCCCAGTTCTTGATGAGGTCGGTTGGCCACTCTGTGAGTATTGCATCCTGCGGGACGACACCGAGCCTCTTCTGGTTCTCGAAGATCCGGTCACGCATGGCGTTCCAGCCCATGCTGAACTGGCCCTTGAACTTGTCGATCCATTCCTGTGTCGGATGATGGGGTGCATGCGTTGCGCCGGGCGCGTAATAGACGAAGAACGGCTTATCCGGAGCGAGAGCGTTGAGTGTTGCGATGTGCTCGATCGCCTCATCCGCCATATCGGTAACGAGGTTGTAGTCCGGATCGTCGATATACGGATAGATACGCGTGTGGTTCCGATAGAGATCGGGCTGCCATTGATTGGTTTCGCCGCCATTGAAACCGTAGAAGTAATCGAAGCCCATGCCGCTCGGCCACTGGTCGAACGGTCCCACCTGGCTGGTCTGGTACGACGGCGTATTGTGGTTCTTGCCGAACCAGGATGTGGCGTAGCCGTTGGCCTTGAGAATTTGTCCGATCGTGGCACTGTTCAGCGGAATGGCGCTGTTATAACCGGGGAAGCCGGTGGCCCCTTCGGTGATGACACCAAACCCGACCGAATGGTGATTCCGCCCGGTAATCAGGGCGGCACGAGTCGGCGAACAGAGCGCCGTCGTGTGGAAGCGAGTGTAGCGCAGGCCCCTTTCGGCAATCCGATCAAGTTCAGGTGTCGGGATCAGCCCCCCGAACGTGCTCGGCGCACCGAAACCCTCATCGTCAATAACGACGAGAAGAACATTGGGCGCCCCTTCCGGCGGCACGACCCGCGGCTGCCAGTAGGGTGTCGAATTCCGGGCATCGAGGTTGATGATGCCGCCAAAGTGGCCAGGAAAGTTCGGAATCCGAAGCGGATCGATCGTCGCGGTCGCTGCGGGCGACCCGGCCGGCGGTGCTTCCTGGGCGTCGGCTGGCATGCCCGACAACAGCAGCGAAAAAGCCGCCAGAGCCATGGCGGTGGCAATCGAACGATTAATCATGACGCATTTCCCTATCGAGGGCGAATGAAGCCCTCCTCAAAATTTAAAAATATTCCCAATCACATGCAGCAACAATTCTGTTCCGATTATCCGGTCAGCAATCGTATACACCGACTGCGCAGCGGCGCACTGTGCGCCTCGCGACGCCGGCGACGCTGACCGGTGTCAGCGGGCGCCCGATCCGGGCTTCTGCCTCGGCTACGAGGCCGCCGTCGTCAGCGCGGCCGAGACGATCCCCAAATTCGAGACCGCCGAGCCCGACAAGCGAAACAACAGATGCGATGGCAAGATATCTGAGCGCCTTCATTGTGCGGCTTCCTTCGTGAAGTTTTCGGGCAGATCGCTGATCGGAAGATCCTCGAGGGCGGTCATCGCAGCCCCGGTTGAATTTTCGAAGGCGAAATCGTCCAGCGCGACCTCGTCGCCGGTACGCCAGTTCGCGATCCCGATGCTGTATTGCGGACTGAGCGTCACGCCTTTCGTGGTGATGACATAGCGGCAGGGATAGGGACGATCGCCCTGCGCGATCCAGATCTGCCAGTCGACCTCGTCGGCGCGAAATGCGAAGTGGTCGCATTCAACTTCGCCGAACACGCCGCTGCCGATATCTTTCACATCGGTAACGCCAGGCATCAGCTCGCCATACGGATTTGCGAGCAGCAGGTCCGCAGCCGGCAGGACGAGACCGTGCTGGTCGCGAAGGGTGTCGATGAGATTGTCGATGCTGCCTGGTACGGCAAACTGTGTGTACAGATTCGCATCGGGGCCAAACATCGTCATGGTCGTGCCATCGAAAATCATCTCGATATTGGCGAATCCACCATGGCGCGTAGCGCGAATCCTGTCGGGCCGGTTCAGAACCGCAACGCCAGAACTTGCCAGTTCGAGTTTCTGATCCTCGGTCGTTACGATTTCGAGTGTCGCTTCATAGGTAAACGACAAGGCCGTCTGCGCCGTCATGTAGTCGGACATTTCCTTTAATCGGGACTGCGCGAAGTCTGCGTCTGCTCTGGCATCGGACGACAACGATATCCAAACCACAATAGCCAGCGCAGCCGTAGAAAGGCCTATCGCGCCGGCGGTAGCCGGTTTTCGGAATTCGGTATTCATCGGGACTTCCCTTCGTATGGAGGCAATAACTGCAGAATTTCGTTCGGTTAGATATTCTTTCGATACTTGCTTAATGAACCCGCGCGCCCGCCGCTTTGCAGTCAGTGCTACTGGGCCACCTCGAAGCCCGGCGGCTCCTTGCCCCAGGCGTAACCCGCCTTGCCGAGCGCGTATCCGTAGTCAAATAGCGCGTTCATGTAGACCGGATCGAAATCGCCCCCGCCCGGCGTCGTGAAATCCGAACCAATGTAAGCGAGGTTGTAACCGACGCCGTCGCGCTGGGTCTGCAGATACATGCGATCGAGATCGCCCACGCCCTGCGACTGGATCAACGACGAAATCGCGCGCCCCGCGATGTCCATCACCTGGCGTTCGACCGACGCCCAGTCCGCATCGAGCCTGGAATTGCGGATGATATAGGCCTGCCGCTCGCGTTGGACTCCATACTCGGCCGACAGTTCGCTCACACTGAGCTGCGGCGGGTAGAGAAAGGCCTGCGATACCGCGCCACCGTCGACATGCATTTCCTGGTAGGGCTGCCCATCCACCTCGACATCGATCATGACCGGGGGAAACGCACCCGGCACGGCGGCCGATGCAACGAAAATCTTGCGGATCAGTTCGAGGGCCTGCGGCGCGCCGCTCGAGGCGATCGCGCCGATGTTCCAGATGACCGGCCGGCGCGCATCGAGATCGGTCGAAGCGATC
>JBBDWW010000354.1:0-15756 GCA_040902645.1 Dongiaceae bacterium
ATCTGCACAATCTGATGGCGCTCGATCCGCAGTTCGCTGCACCGAATCTGTTCGAGACGATGCTGCCGCACGGGTTTCTCGTGACCGAAGATTGGCAGTCGCCGCTTTGGGCGCGTTTCGTACCCGAGACCCGGCTGATCGACAACATGCCGCTCGGAACCGATCTGCCGCAGGAAGACGAATTTGCACTCGCCATTCTGACGCGCCTTTCGCCCTATATGGGGCATTCCTTTCCGCAGCGCTGGTCGCACTACATGCGCTATCTCGACTTCGGCGATGTCGATGTGGGCGAGCGAAAACGCTGGCAGCGCGAGCTGATGCGCTATGTCCGCCGGCTCAGTCTGCACCGCGCCGGACGGCGGATCGTGCTGAAATCGCCGCCGCATACCGCGCGCATTCCTTTGCTGCTGGAGACCTTTCCCGACGCGCGGTTCGTGCATATCCATCGCGATCCCTATCGCGTGTTTCAATCGAACCTGCATATGCTGACCGAGGGATTGCCGCTGGCAAAAATGCAGAGCGGCGATCTGCCGGCGCCCGAAGATTTCGTCATCGAACGTTATAACCGGTTGCACGATGCCTATTTCGCCGCATGCGACAGCGTGCCGGCGGGCCGGCTGATCGAGATCGCGTTCAGCGATCTCGAGCGCAATCCGGTCGAGACGATGGCCGGCCTCTATCGTCATCTGGGTTTCGAGGGATTCGAGTCATTGCAACCGACCCTCGAAACGCATTGCTACAACCTTCGGAGCTACGCGCAGAACCGCTATGCCCCGCTCGAGGCGTCGCTGCGCCGCCGGATCGCCCAGGCCTGGCAGCGGTCCTTCGAGCACTGGGGTTACGACCCAGCCGGATAGCCGATCGCCCTAGAATAAAATGTTATGTATCATCGGGTTAGCGCGCGGCCGGGTTTGGCCGCAAAAATCGGCTGATTTCCTTGCAAAATGCGGTGACATTCCTTCTAATTTCCGGATTCGAGAGGGCCGCAACGGGGGAGGCCGCCATGTTGAATTTGGTTCCGGCGACGGGCGCCCTCTATGACAACCGATCCGGTGCGTCGCTGATCGAGTATTCGATCCTGATCGGACTGATCACGGTGACCGTCGTCAGCCTGGTCTTCGGTATCGGAAACTGGATGGTGAGCGAGTGGCAGGTGCTCACATCTGCGATCACCCAATAGCGGCCTGACGCGACGGCAGGCGGTCTGCGCAGCGCCGCCTCCACGCCATTTTACCTCCGACTCACTGGACCCGCGTACCGCGCGGTCGATAGGATCGGCCCTCGTTGACCCGCTGCCGCGGAGCCCGACATGGCCGACATGTTCCCGCATCTGTTCGAGCCGATCGCGCTCCGACACAAGACGCTGAAAAACCGGATCGTCTTCGGCGCGCATACCGTCAATATGAGTCTCGACGGCACGCCATCCGATCGTCACTTCGGCTATTACCGAGAGCGCGCCCGCGGCGGTGCTGCGATGATCGTCGTCGAACCGGTTCCGGCCCACCGCACCGGCGTCCTTATCCGCGCCAATTTTCGTACCCAGGACGAGAGCACGATCCCTTATTTCCGGCGGATCACGGACGAGTGCCACAGCCATGGCACGGTGATGATCCATCAGATCTATCATGTCGGTCAGCATGGCGATCAGGATCACAGTTGGGAGCCATACTGGTCGCCCTCGGGTCTGCCGTCGTTTCACGATCAGCACGGCAGCCACGCCATGACCGAAGCCGAGATCGAGGAAATGATCGCGTCTTTCGTGGCGCAAGCGTTGCTCGAGCAGCGCGCCGGTTTCGACGGCGTCGACCTGTTTTCCGGTTACAACTGCCTGATCGACCAGTTCTGGTCGCCGATCACCAACCGGCGCGACGATCGCTGGGGTGGCAGCCTGGAAAATCGCGTGCGGTTCGCCGCCGAGATCTGCACGCGTATCCGCAAGGTCGCCGGCGAGGATTTCATCATCGGCATGACGGTATCGGGCGCCGAACCGGCGGAAGGCGGGCTCGGCATCGAGGGCAAGCAGGAGGTCGCGGCCTGGCTCGATGCGCGCGGCCTGGTCGATTACTTCTCGGTCGGCACCGGCTCGTATCTCAACGACTTCAGCAAGATCGTGCCGCCCTTCATGTACGACATGATGCTCGGCCCGCCCGATGCGGCGAAATACAAGGAAGCGGTCAAGCATGCGCGGGTGACGGCGGAAGCGCGCGTCAAGACACCGGCCAACGCCGAAAAGGTCATCGCCTCGGGCATGGCCGACATGGTGAGTTTGGTGCGCGCCCAGATCGCCGATGCACATCTCGCCAACAAGGCGAAGGACGGGCGGCCCGAGGATGTGCGGCCCTGCATCTCCTGCAACCAGCTCTGCATCGGACGCCGTCTGCGCGAGACCTGGGTATCGTGCCTCGCCAACCCGTCTGCCGGACGCGAGTTCGAATGGAACGGCGATGTCGTGCCGCGTACCGAGACACCGCGCCATATCCTCGTCGTGGGCGGCGGTCCCGCCGGCATGGAGGTCGCCCGCGTCGCGGCGGAGCGCGGCCATCGCGTCACTTTGGTCGAGCGCGACGCCGATCTGGGCGGTCAGTTTCGGCTCGCCGCCGGGCAACCTTTCCGCGGCGAGATCAGCCAGCTCATCGGCGATTGGTATCCGCACCAACTGGAGAAACTTCAGGTCCGCGTGCAGCTTCGCACCGAACTGACGGCCGACGATATCCGCCGCTTCGGCGCCGATGCCATCGTGCTGTGCACCGGCTCGGAACCCGCCGGCGACGGCTACCAGCGCGCGCTGCCTGGCACTGCAAGGCTGCCGGGGGTCGATCAGGCGAATGTCTGTTCGGCGCATGACGTGCTGGCGGGACGCGTGGTGCCCGGCACGAACGTGCTGCTGCTCGACGATCTGAACGGCTGGTGGCCGGCCAGCGGCACGGCGCTTCATCTCGCCAAGCAGCGTCACCGGGTGACGCTGGTCACCGCGGCCGAATTGCCGGCGATGGCACTCGATCATAGCAAGACCGATTACGAGACAAGGCGCCTGTTCGTCGAATGGGGCGTCGAAGCGGTCTGCGCCACGGCGCTGCTGTCATGGCAGGGCAACAGCGCAAGGCTGCGCAATCTCATGTCGAACGAAGAAGAAACCCGCGAATTCGATACGCTCGTCCTTGCCACGACGAACCGGCCGAACGACGAACTGAGCAAGGCGCTCGCGAAGGACGGTATCGAGGTTCATGCGGTCGGCGACAATGTTGCGGCTCGTACCGCCGCGATGGCGTTCTACGAAGCGCGGCGGCTCGCGATGACGCTCTAGCGGCGCGGCGCGTAATGCGCGACCTGCCGCTCCAGCAGGCTCACAGCGAGAACGAGCAGGTAGGCAAAGCAGAGAATGCAGATCATCAGCGCCCAGAACCGGTCCATCAGGAAATTCTGGGAATAGATCATCAGGCGCCGACCGATGCCGAACACGGCAACCAGGATCTGGCCGACCACCACACCCTTGACGCCCGCGATGACCGCGAGGCGCAACCCGACCAGGATCTCGGGCAGCGCCGCGGGGATCAGGATTTGCAACACGATATCGCGCCGCTTCGCCCCGAACGCGCGCGCCATGTCGATCAGGCTCGGTCGCGCCTGCAATATGCCGGCGCGCGTATCGAGAATGATGACCCAGATCGAAAACAGAACCACCGTCGCGATCACCGTGCCCATGCCGAAGCCGAACAGCACCATCAGCGCCGGCACCAGCGCGGTGAGCGGCGTTGCGAGAAAGATATCGACCCAGAGCCCCGCCGCCTTGTCGAAGGGCCGCGAGCGCGCCATCAGAATACCGGCGGGAATGCCGGCGGCGAGCGCGAGAGCGAGACCGAGAGCCAGCGCGATCACGCTCTGACGGACGTCGCTCGCGAAACCCGGATCGGCGAGCAGGACAGGAACCGACGCCACGACATCGGAGAACGGCGGCAAAAGCCGAAACTGTCCCGACCGCCCGACGAGTTCCCACAGCCCGATCCAGAACAGAAGGCCGAGTGCGGAGCCGGCATGGCGCAAGAGGCGTCTCATGCCAGATAGTCCCTGAGCACGTGCCAGATCCGGTCGACCGTATCGATATAGGCGCTGTCGCGCCGGATCCGATCGGGATCCATCGAGCGGTCGTGCACCGTATCGATGACATGGGTGACCCGGCCGGGGCGCGGCGAGAGCAGCACGATCCGGTCTGATAGATAAACCGCTTCTTCGATGCTGTGCGTCACGAACAGCACCGTGCGCCTTTCGCCGCTCAACAGATCGCGCAGATCCTCCTGGAACTTGCGGCGGGTTTGCTCGTCGACCTGGCTGAATGGCTCGTCCATGAGCAGGATCGGCGCCTCGACGGCGAGCGCGCGGGCGAGCCCGACCCTCTGTTTCATGCCGCCGGACAGCTCGTGCGGATAACGACGTTCGAACCCGGCAAGCCCGACACGTTCGATCAGGCGATGGGCGGTCGCCTCGCGCTCGCCGCGCGCAACGCCGCGCAGCTCCAGCCCATAGGCGACGTTGCGCAACACCGTCGCCCAGGGCAGCAACGCGAAATCCTGGAAGACCAGCGCACGGTCATGGCCCGGCCCGGCAACCGGCCGATCGTTGACCAGAATCTCGCCCGCCCCCGGATCGAGCAGGCCAGCAATCAGTTTGAGAAGTGTCGTCTTGCCGCAACCTGACGGGCCGATCAGCGACGTCAGTGCACCGTCGGGCGCATCGAAACTGACGCCCGCCAGCGCCTCGGTCGTACCGCCATAGGATTTATGAATGTCGCGAACGACGATACCCGCGCTCATGCCCGCCTGCTCATGCAACCGCGGCCCCCGACCAGCGTTCGGCCGGCAAAACGCTTCGCTCGATCATGCGCAGCAGCGCCAGCGTGCCGGCGGCGAGGATGACAAAGGCGACGATCGCCGCATACATCTCGGCATATTTGCCGATCGCCCGATTGAAGACGATCAACTCGCCGATGCCACTGGTGCTGATCAGCAACTCGGCAAGAATCGCGCCGACGAAGGCACCGGCAACGCCGAGACGAATACCGGCCGCCAGCATCCCGCTGGCCGCGGGCAGCACGATCATGACGATGCCGCGCCAACGGCTGCCGACGAACGAACGATGCATATCGAGCAGAATCGGAATCACGGCGTGGATGCCGCGATAGGCATTGAGCGCCACGATCGGCACCGCCAGCAGCATGACGGCGGCGAGCTTTGCGGCGAAGCCCACGCCATAGATGCTGGCGATCAGCGGCACCAGGGCCGCCATCGGCGCCGTATCGAGGCAGATCAGAATCCCGACGAACATGGCCTCGGTGACACGGCTGAGCCCCATCGCGAGGCCGAGCGTCACGCCGACCATCAGACTGAGCATGGTGCCGACGATGACAGGCCGCAGCGTTTCGCCGATCGCCGCGCCGAGGCTGCCATTGTCAGCGAGCCGGGCGAGCGCGGCCACGACCTCGCTGAACGGCGGCAGCGCGAGGGATAGGCCAAGACGACCCGCAGCCTCCCAGGCTGCCAGCACCGCAGCGAGCGACAAGGCCCGCCAGGGCAGGCCGGAGGTCGTCATGCCGGCCGCTCCGGTCAGGGAGCGGTAAAGGTCACGTCCGTGCTGCCGAGCCGGGCGAGTGCCGCCTCGAGCGGCTCGAGGAACCAGAAATCCTCGACCTTGAGGCTCGGCGCATCGCCCACGATCTGGCCGCCGGTCGAAAAGAAGACGAGATCCTGTTCGGCCGCCGCACGCCCGCCGAGATCGGTCGGAAAGATGCCGTCGGCCGCGCCCTCGATCATGTATTTGGCGACCGCCGCATCGACCTCGGGCGGCAGATCGGTCATCAGACCGAGCCGGGCCCGCTCCTCAATGGCGTAATAGGGATCGGCCGCGACGCGGCGAGCGACATGCAGGAAGGATTCGATCAGGATGTCGAGCTTGTCGCGATTGGCTTCGATCCAGTCGATCCGGGCGAACATCGCCTCGTCGCTGGCGCTGATGTCGCCGGCCGGCAGAATGTGGAATTCTCCCGGCTTCGTTTCCAGCACCCGATCCTTGTTGGTGGCATCGATATAGGTGAGATTGACCGTGCCCTCGAGCAACGCGTTGGCGCGCACTTCGGACCCGGGCAGGAACACCATCTCGCTGAATTCGATGCCGTTCGCCTGGGCGGCAAGCTGGGCCATGACGGTCGTCGCGCCGGCCTGTGCGTGCAGCGCGATCGGCATGCCATCGACCGAGGCCCAGTCGGGATGCACCGACTTGTTCGCGACCGCGTAGAATTGCGTCTTGTAGTTCTGGAACAGGAACCGCATCTGGTCCGGCACGTTCTGGATAATCGTGTAAGGCGTGCCCGAACCGAGATCGGCCTGACCGTTCAAAACGGCCTGGTTGACGGTGTCTTCCTGGTTGAGCCAGAGCAATTCGTAATCGACGCCCGCTGCCTTCGCATGTTCGAGCGCGATCAGCATCATCAGCCAGTCGGCGCCCGGCACGTCGCCGATCGCGACACGAACCGCGTCATCCGCCTGAGCCCTGCTGCCGGGCAGGCCCATCGACAGGCCGGCAACCAGCAACGCGACGGCGATGCGCCCGAAAATCTGCTTCCATCCCACATGTTTCATGGACCCCTCCTGTGCATGCGTTGACCGCATGATTTCGTACAAACCTAACGCAGCCGGCGCCGTCTTTTTACCAGCTGATCCAGGGCGGCAAATCCCGTGACCAGCCGCGGTATGAATTTCTGAAACGTCTGCCGCCGCTCACGAACCTTGGACCGCGGACCGATGATAACCGGATTCGTATTGATCTCGAAGATCTGCGGTTTGCCGTCGACCAGCGTATAATCCATCCGGCCATAGCCGATCCCCGCCATGTCGAAGATCTCGCGCAAAAGCGGCGCATGCGGGTTCTTCGCGCTCACATAGGCAAACTCTTCCTCGATAACCTGGGGTTCGAGCAATGCCGGCATTTTGATCACCCATTTGTCCGATATCTCGACCTGTGCCGGGACAAGCTTCGGTCCGACCCGGAACGTGCCGTATTTCCGGAACCGTCCGTCGGGGCTGCGATAATCGAGATACTCGACAATCAGGATATCGTTGCGCGGCACATTGGCCGCCAGCATGCGCTCGATCTCCGCCTCCAGCGCCGCGCGATCGTGCAGCAGGTCGGAGGCGGCACCGCCATGCTCGCTGTCGCGACGCACGAAAACGGGGAAGCGCTCGGGCTCGCGCGCTTCCGACAAACGATAGACATTGAAGCTGTTGATCCCGCGCTCGTAGAGCCTGCGCAGCAGCTCGTAGCGGCCCATGACACGCGCCGGATCGTTGATCACGGCACCGGCGGGAAGGCGCCGGGAAAAATTACGAAAGTTCTGGCTCATCCGTTCGGCAGCCGGAAGGATCAACCGATCGATATCGCCGAAGATGATGGCGCGACGCCGGAGACCTTTTCGGCTCGTCATCTCCTCATAGGGGAGTGGCTCCAGGACCTCGCGGCCACGTGAAACGCGCTCGCGGAACAGTCGGATGGTGTAGAAGTGTTTCTTCGTCGCCAGAAAATAGGGCAAACAATTTCTCCGTTGACCCGCCGCGACACCGATATCCGGATTGGAGGGCGTTTCGACACCGACGGGGGCCGGAATGGCAGTCAGATTAGTCGGTTAGGTTGATTCGGAGCAAGCGGCGCCGGAGGGCAGCCGGCCCGACAAGCGTCCGGCCACGCGCGATGTTGCGAAAGTCCGGCGCCTTTCAGGTTGTTGCGAACGTGCCGACGATCGCGTCGACGCTTTGGACGCGACAATAGCCGGCGAAGGCGCGGAGCGCGCCCATATGCCGTTCATGGGTATGCGCGCCGCAGGCATCCGCGGCGCAGATCATGTAATAACCACGATCCGCACCGTCTCGAATGGCCATGTCGACGCACTGATCGGTCAGCAATCCGACCACGATCACATTCTCGATGCCCATGTTGCGCAGGACATAATCGACGATCGTCGAGTTGAACACGCCCGACGAGCTCTTCGGCAGTACGATGTCGTCTCTGGACGGTGCCACTTCCGGCATGATCTCCGCGAGCGGCGAGCCTTTGGGAATGATCATGTCCGACAGCTTGTAGTCGAGACAGGCATCGCGCCCGTCGCTGGTGAGACATTCGATCCGCGTGTAAACGATCTCGCCGCCGCGCGCGCGTGTCTCGTCAATCATCCGGCGCATGGCGGGCAACACGCGCTCGCGGATCGCCTGCACATATTCTGGCCGTTTACGTACCTGCTCCGCGGTGATCTCGCTCATCTGCGTATCGATCACCAACACGGCGGTCTTTTTCGGATCGAGCCGCCGGTTGCGCGTCGGCTGCGAAGGCGGCATCAGGTCGGTCGCCATCTTGTTCATCGATTATTCCCCCGATCGTCGGATCGGCCCGATTATAGGACAGGCCGGCGCCGGCCGGGAGCCGACCGATCGGAGGCAGCGCGCGGCGCGATCCGGGCCCGTTTCCGGCATCCAGCCTGTCGCCGGCTGCTCAGATGGCGCGGGTGGCCGCCCAGCCGCGCTCGATCAGCCGCCGATCGAAGGCTTCGAGGGACGCCTGCACCTGGCCATACAGCGTACCCTTCGGGTAGGCGCCATCGGCATCGGGTATGCCGGCCTTGAGCCCTGTCAGGAGCTCGATCGCATCCTCGACCTTGGCCGCACTCCAGATATGAAAGCGGCTGTCGGCGACCGCTTTTGCGATCTCGTCGCGCAGAACGAGGTTTCGTTCATTGGTCGCCGGCACCAGCACGCCCTGGTTTCCGGTCAGCGGGCCGCGCTCGGCGCAGACCCGATAGAACCCTTCGACCTTGTGGAGCACGCCGCCGACCGCCTGCACTTCGCCGCGCTGGTTGACCGATCCAGTTACCGCGAGATCCTGGCGCAGCGGCACCTGGCCAAGATCGGAAAGGACGGCCAGCAGTTCGGCGAGCGAGGCGCTGTCGCCTTCGATACCGCCATAACTCTGCTCGAAGGTGATCGAGGCATCGAACGAGAGCGGCATGCGACGCGCGAAATGCCCGGCGAGAAAGCCCTGCAGCACCATCACGCCCTTCTGCTGGATCGGCCCGCCGAGTGCGACGTCGCGCTCGATATTGATGAGGCCGGTGCGGCCGACCGAGGCGCGCGCCGTGACGCGCGCGGGCAGACCGAATGCATGGTCGCCGTAATCCTGCACCGCGAGCCCGTTCACCTGGCCGATGGCGCGGCCATCGACATCGATCATCAGAACGCCGCGTGCAATCTCCGCCTGCAGACGATCCTCGACGCGGGCATTGCGCCGGCGGCGGCGCTCGAAGGCATCGATCACCGCCTTGCGGTCGATCACAGGCTTGTCGCAGCCGAGGCAGTCGCAGGCTTCGCCGACCAGATCGGCGATCTCCTCGAACCGGGCGCTCAGCTTGTCGCGCTCGCCGGCGAGCCGCGCCGCCAATCCGACGATCGCCACCAGCCCGTCGGGCGTAAACGCAGCATTGCGCGCAACCGCCATCTGCGCCGCGACGCCGGCATAGCAAGCGACGTTCGCCGCATCGGCCGGCATATCGGGGTCGATGTCGGCCTTGATTTTGAAGTTCCCCTGGAACTGCGCATCGGTCGCAAAGAACGAGTAGTACCAGCCGGGCGAACCGACCAGCACGACCTTGCCGTCGAAGGGAATCGGTTTCGGCTTGGGCGATCCCGCCACCGGTACCGGCGGGCTAGGCCGGTGCTCTTCGATATTGATTTCGCCGTCGCGCAATACGGCCTTGAGCGCCTGCCATAGCGCCGGGTCCGCGGCGAATGCTTCGGCGCGCAGGACCAGCACCCCGCCATTCGCGCGGTGCAACGCGCCGGCGCGGATCAGGGAGAAGTCCGTCGAGAGTACCCCTTCGATCTGGCGGAACTCGATCTTGCCGAACAGCGAATCGAAATCGGGATTGGGTTCCAACACCACTTCGGGGGCGCGCGCATCGCCGCGATCGACGAACAGATTGACGCCATACCGCAGATCGAGCATCGCGATGCCTTCGAGGCCGGCCGCCGCTGCTTCCCGGAGTCGATCGAGATGCTGCATCAGGTCGTTCTCAAGTTCGACGAGCCACCGCGAAATCGTGGGATGATCGGCATAAGCCGACTTCAGTTCGGCGAGCAGCGGTGCGAAGGCATTGCCGGCGATACGCCGCGAGAAAGCCGCGATGTCACCGGCGAGCGCCGTCTGCTGGCGCGCCGCATCGCGGGTGAGTTCGCCGAGCGCCTGCGTGATCTTCTGTGCCGCGGCCTGCTGTTCCACCGACGCGTTGGTCGGCAGAACCTGTTTACCCTCGGCATCCACCAACGCAAGCGCAAAACCCTCAGCTGTCTGCAACAGTTCGAACCCGGATCCCTTGGCCTCCTTGCGCAGTGCGGCAAGCCGACCGTCGAGATCGGCCCGAACCTTGACCGCCAGTGCTTCGATCGCATTCCGGAAACTTTCGTCGTCGAAGACCTGCATCGTCAGCCGTGCGACGCGACGCACGAAAACGGCCATCTGGTCGCGCAGCGTGCGCCCGCCGCCGGCGGGCAATCTCGCGGGCCGCGGCCGATGCGAATGAGTGAAATTGTTCAGATAGACCCAGTCGTCGGGCACCGCGCGCCCGTGCATCGCCTCGCGCAGAAAAGCGAGTGTCGCCGTCATCCTGCCACTGCGTTCGCCGCCCACGACGAAGACGTTATAGCCCGGCGTCGGCGCACGGAGCGCAAACTCGAGCGCCTCTTTTGCGCGCATATGGCTCGAAAAATCAAAAATGTCGGCGTCAGGCCGCGGCGAGAATTCGAATACGGGAAGACCGACCCGGTCGGCAGCGAGCTTCGTGAGGGTCATTTCGTTCCTTCAATCGCGCTGAGGAGGTCCGGTCGATGCGCCACCCATCATGGCGTTCGGTTCCGCCGCCGGCGCATCGGGCAAGTGGTGCCCCCGGGGAGACTCGAACTCCCACGCCCTTGCGAGCAACAGATTTTGAGTCTGCCGCGTCTACCAATTCCGCCACAGGGGCCTGTCCGAAGCGGCCGGCATGATACAGCAGCGATCCCGGCCCGCAACCGCATCGGCGGCCCCGGCCCGACGGGCCGAAGGGCGGCTTTCCGGCGCGGATTGACAGGTGGCGGCCTAGCCCGGTCCAATCTCTCTGCGGGGCAGGTGCAACGACGCACACCCCATAGCAGGGGTTAACTTTAGGGGGTCGACATGGTTCATCAGGCAGCCACCGGCAGTGCCGGCGGGTTCAATTGGGTCAAATTCCTCACGTCGTTCGATGGCCGGATTCCGCGGTCCTATTATTGGCTGCGATTTGTGTTGCCCTACATCGTGCTGCTCTTCGTGACCGGCGCGCTCGACATGGCGCTGGGCACGTACAACGCCGAGAGCGGTTACGGCGTCATTAGCGGCATCTTCGTCCTGGCGGCACTCTGGCCGTCGATCGCCGTGACGGTGAAGCGGCTGCACGACCGTAACCGGTCGGGCTGGTTCATCCTGATCGGCCTCATTCCGATCATCGGCAGTCTGTACATCCTGATCGAATGCGGCATCCTCAAAGGCACCACCGGTGCCAACCGGTTCGGTCCGGATCCGCTCGCAGCCTGATCTCTCTCGACTGCAATCCGCCGCCGGTCCGCAACGCACGCGACCGGCGGCGGTTGCAGCATTACTGCCTATTGCCGGCCGCGGTGCGCCGATGACAAGCGGACGGCCCGTTCGCCGCGCCGGAACGCACGACACGCATGCTGCGTCGCCTTTATGACTGGACCATGCGGCTTGCGGCCCGCCACGACGCGATGTGGGTGCTCGCCTTTGTCGCCTTCATCGAGAGTTCGATCTTTCCGGTTCCGCCCGATCTGCTGATCGTCCCGATGGTGCTCGCGGCCCGCGCGCGCGCGTTCCATGTTGCAAGCGTCGCCACCATCGCCAGCGTCGCCGGCGGGCTCGTCGGGTACGGCATCGGCGCGCTGCTCTATGAAACGCTCGGCCTCCCGATCATCGATTTCTATGGCGTCAGGCCCGAGTTCGCCGCTTTCCGGGAGAGTTATGGCGAATGGGGCTGGTGGATCGTCGCCGGCGCCAGCTTCACGCCCTTCCCCTACAAGGTCATCACCATCGCGAGCGGCGTCGCGGAGCTCGACCTCTGGACCTTCATCAGCGCCTCGATCGTCTCGCGCGGGGCGCGATTTTTCCTCACGGCCTGGCTGCTATGGCGCTATGGCGCGCCGATCCGCGGGTTCGTTGAAAAGAACCTGCCCTGGCTCGCGGGTCTCTTCTTTGCACTTCTTGTCGGCAGCTTCGTCGTCATCAAGTATATGATCTGACCGGAGCCTTATCCGCCAACCGCGCCAGCCGCAGAAGCCAGAATGATCGAAGCCGTCCGTCGTCAGCTCCCGTTGTTTGCGCTTCTTGCGGCACTCGCGCCGCTCGCCGGCGCGCTCGGTGCGCAATATTTGGGCGGGCTGCAGCCCTGCCCGCTCTGTTTGTGGCAGCGTTATCCCTACGTTGTCGCAGTCCTGCTCGCCGCGATCGCCTGGTGGATGGGCGCGCGAGGGAACAACGCGGCTGCGGAACGGGTGCTGCTGCTTCTCGTGGCGCTTGCCTTTCTGGTCAGCGCCGGCATCGCCGTCTTTCATGTCGGTGTCGAACAGAAATGGTGGGAAGGCACGGCCGGCTGCGTCGGCAGCATCGATTTCAGCGGCCTGACGGTTGAGGAAATGGCGGCGGCGCTCGAAGACACGGCACCGGCACGTTGCGACGAGATCGCCTGGTCGTTTCTCGGCATCTCGATGGCTGGGTTCAATGCAATCTATGGCGCGGTGGCGGCAACGGTTTTGACGCTGCTGACAATCGGCCAGCGACGGCCCGCGTCATGAACGAGAAACGGAACCGCCGCGAGCGGCTGCCCGGCGATCTGACGCCCGAAGAACGCATCGACCGCATCCTGCGCGTCGATCTGGCGGGTGAGTATGGCGCGCGGCGAATCTACGAGGGGCAGCTCGCAGTGTTCGGCGATCGGGCGGATGCAGCGCCGATTCGCGAAATGTACGCACAGGAAAAAAAACATCTCGAAACCTTTGAGAAGCTGCTGGTCGAACGCCGCGCCCGGCCGTCGGCCCTGCAGCCGCTCTGGCATGTCGCGGGTTTCGCGCTGGGCGCCGCAACCGCGCTGATGGGCCGAGAGGCGGCGATGGCCTGCACCGTCGCGGTCGAAGAGGTGATCGACGAGCATTACGCGAAACAGGCCAAAGCGCTCGGCGAGAGCGAGCCCGCACTTAAGGCGACCATCGAGGAATTCCGCGCCGACGAAATCGCGCATCGCGACACCGGGCTTGCCGAGGGTGCTGCGCAGGCGCCCTGCTATCCGCTGCTGACCGGCGCGATCAAGGCCGGTTCGCGGCTTGCGATCTGGCTTGCGGAACGCGTGTAGCCGCCGCGCGCAACGGCGCTCTTCGACGGCGACAGCGCCGACAGCACTCAGCCCTGATCGAGTTCGGTATCCCAGTAGAGAAAGTCGCGCCAGCTTTCGTGCAAATAATTGGGCGGAAAAGCCCGCCCGTTATCCTGCAATTCCCATGTGCTCGGCTGCGATGGCCGGCGCCTGGGAAACATGCTGACATGACGCGGCAGACAATTGCCCTTGCGCAGATTGCAGGTCTGGCAGGCGGTCACGACATTTTCCCAGATCGTGCGGCCGCCGCGCGAGCGCGGCACGACGTGATCGAAGGTGAGATCCGGCGTCGGATAGTGATCGCCGCAGTATTGGCATTCGAACCGATCGCGCAGGAACACGTTGAACCGGGTGAAGGCCGGTCGGCGCGACAGCGGCACGAACTCCTTGAGCGAGATGACGCTCGGAAGCTTCATCTCGAAACTCGGGCTGTGCACGACGCGTTCATATTCGGAGACGATGTTGACGCGGTCCATGAAGACCGCCTTCACGGTGTCCTGCCAGGACCAGAGCGACAAGGGAAAGTAGCTCAACGGCCTGAAATCGGCGTTCAGCACCAAGGCTGGGCAAGATTCCGGCGACGGGCTCACGTGTTCCGCTCCCTCCCCTTCAGAAGGACGCCGAGACTATAGCGGCAGGGCATTTACCCGGCTACGGGGATTTGCCCCATATCTAGTGGTCCCGGATGCGATTTAACCGATCCGTCATGCGGATCCCGATGCCGGCTGCGCCAGCGCATCGACCAGAAAGCTTCCCCCGGTGGCCAATCCGACCTGATCGATCGCATGCGGCACGTTTGCCCGTATCTCGGTCGCCACGCGGAAGCCCGCCGCCCGCAGCGCCTTGGCGGCCTGCTGCATCGATTCGAACGGCACCACGGGGTCGGCATCGCCATGCACCAACAGGACCGGCGGCCGGGTGATCGTCTCGGTTGCCAGAAGCTCCGGTGCAACCAGCGCGCCGGAAAAGCCGACCACACCGGCGAGCGTCTCGCGCCGGCGTGGCGCTACATGCAGCGCCATCATCGCACCCTGAGAAAAACCGGTGAGCGCGACCTTCGATGCCGGCACGCCGGTCTCCTCGATCAGCGCATCGAGATAGAAACCGATCAGCGACGCCGCCGTGCGCGTGCGGGCCAGAATCATTTCTGGCGTGGCGCCTTCGAAGCCATACCATTGCTTCCCCACCGGATTGATCTCGCAGGAGAACGGCGCGTGCGGCGAGACGAACAATGTATGCGGAAGCAGCCGCGCCCAGAGCGGTGCCAGCGATATCAGATCATTGCCGTCGGCGCCGTAGCCGTGCAGCAGCACGACAATCGATTGCGGTTTGCCCGCTGCAGGTTCGTGGCGCGGTCCGTCGAGCGACAGCATGGGTTTCATCGGCGTGGATCCTCATGGAAAATAACAGCGCACAGGAATTAACCGATGCGCAACGCTTCAGCTAGATCGGCACGATCTTGTAATAACGCCAGAGCACGCGCGCTGCGACGCTGCGCCACGGGCGCCAGGCTTCGGCGATCGCCCGCAGTTCACGCGCCTTCGGTCGCGCATCGAGCCCCTTGATGCGCTGGGCTGCAACCTGGAGCGCCAGATCGTCTGCCGGCATGACGTCGGGCCGCCCCAGCGAGAACAGCAGATAGATTTCGGCGGTCCAGCGGCCGATGCCCTTGACCGCGGTCAACGCGGCTATCGCCGCCTCATCGTCCATCGTGGCCAGCGCATCGAGATCGAGATGGCGAGCCTCGAGCGCCTTCGCCAGCTCGCGCGCATAGAGTGCCTTCTGCCGCGAGAGCCCGATCGTGCGCAGCCGGCGCGGATGAATTTTCAGCAGCGCCGCTGGCGTCATCGGATCGGCCACCGCTTCGAGCCGGCCCCAGATCGCACCGGCCGACGCAGTCGAAAGCTGCTGCGCCATGATGATGTTGAGCAGGGTGGAAAAGCCCGGATCGCGCGAACGAACCGGCAACCGGCCCGCCGCTTCGATCGCGCGGGCCAAATCCGGATCGGCGCCGGCCAGCGCCGTCAGGCCGCGTTTAAGCCGGCGCCCTTCGAGCGGCGCAATCGGGCGCGCAGCAGGCAATCAGCGCGCGCGGCCGGGTGCGCCGCCCTGACGGCCGACCGGATCGGTGCAGAACACGATATCGGCCTGACTAATGACGCCGTCCGCTTCCATCAGCGCGCGGGTCGCCGGATCGGTGATGACCGTCTTGAATCGCGCCAGATCTTCGAAACGAAAATTCAGGATGACATCGTTCGGATCATCGAGAGTCT
>JBBDWW010000355.1:0-2257 GCA_040902645.1 Dongiaceae bacterium
TCGGGCCCGAGCGGGCCGACCTCGTCGTGGCGGGCTGCATCATTCTCTCCGCCATCTGCCGGCTCTGGCCGGTCGGGCGGCTGCGCGTCGCCGATCGCGGTTTGCGCGAAGGCATCCTCTTCGAGCTGGCCGGATCGCTGCAGTGAGCGGGGAACGAGGCGGCGGCGGTCGCGGTGGCGCCCCGGGCGGCGGCCGGCGCGGCCCGCATGTGCGACCGACCAAGGCCAAGACCGATTCCTCGCGGCGCTGGCTCGAACGCCAGCTCAACGATCCCTATGTCGCGGACGCGCGCCGGCTCGGCTATCGCTCGCGCGCGGCCTTCAAGCTGGTCGAACTTGACGATCGGCTGAAATTTCTGAAACCCGGCGCGCGCGTCGTCGATCTCGGTGCGGCACCGGGCGGCTGGACCCAGGTTGCGGTCGAAAGGGTGGGACGCGGCGGGCAGGTGGTCGCGGTCGATCTGCAGGTGATGGATCCGGTCGCCGGTGCATCGTTCCTCGAGATGGATTTCATGGCGGACGAAGCGCCCGCACGCATTCGCGCGCTGCTCTCGGGACCGGTCGATGTCGTGCTGAGCGATATGGCCGCGCCATCGACCGGGCACGCCAACACCGATCATCTGCGCATCATGGGTCTCGCCGAAACCGCATTCCAGTTCGCGCGGGAGATTCTGGCACCGGGCGGCAGTTTCGTCGCGAAGGTGCTGCAGGGCGGCACCGAGCGCGAACTGCTCGCGGCGCTCAAGCGCGACTTCCGCGACGTGCGACACATCAAGCCACCGGCCAGCCGCGCCGATTCGGCCGAGATCTATGTGATCGCGCTCGGGTTCCGTGGTCGCGACGCCAGCGCCGAGGAGAGCGCCGCCGCCGGCTAGACCGCGATGATATCGCCGATTCGCTCGGCGATCTCGTCCGGCTGCAGCATCGTCAGATCCTTGTTGAGCTCGCCGACCAATCGCGTCCGCGCATTATTGCCCAGCGCGGCGCGCAGCTCGCCGAGCGCCTGGGGCGGGGCGACTACCACCAGCCGGTCATATTCGCCCTGCTGTGCCGCGTGTTCGACGATGCCGGCGATCCGGGCAACGAACCGATCCTTCGCCTGCCGGTGATAGTCGATCGTCGGTGCAATGCCATGGCGCGCGCTGTCCGCGCTCTCGAAGACGCGGCCCGGTTTGTCGCTGCGCAGCGCGCGATCGGGCGGCAACTCGGTTTCGTAGTGGTGACCGGGCAGTGCGGTAAGGCCGCGGCTGGGCCCGTCATTTTGGAAAATGGCGGCGCGCTTGCCGTCGGCGACGACGACCCAGGTGACTGTCTTGCGCAACGATTCTCTCCTGTCCGGATAGACCCGATACCCTCTCTATCAGGGCATCGAGCCGGCCGATCGCAAGGGCCGGGGCGGTTCCGGCACCCGGCCGGACGAGCCCGATTGGTGGGGCCTTGGCACTCCGGGTCCCCCTGTGTATGGTGCCGCGCCATCCCAAGGCCGAGCCCGGAGTGATGGCATGGAAATCCGCGAAGCGCTGACGTTCGATGACGTGTTGCTACGGCCGGCCGCTTCGTCGGTCCTGCCCAACGCGGCCGATACGCGCACCCGTCTCACGAAAACGATCGAACTCGGCATCCCGCTGATGTCCTCGGCGATGGACACCGTGACCGAAGCGCGGCTTGCGATCGCGATGGCGCAGAACGGCGGCATCGGCGTCATTCACAAGAACATGGACGCGCAGCGTCAGGCCGACGAAGTACGCCGCGTCAAGAAGTTCGAGTCCGGCATGGTGGTCAATCCGCTGACCATCCATCCCGACCAGACTTTGGCCGACGCGCTCGCATTGATGGAGCATCACGAGATCTCCGGCTTTCCGGTGGTCGAGCGCGGCAGCGGCAAACTGGTCGGCATTCTCACCAACCGCGACGTGCGCTTCGCCAATGACAGCCGCCAGAAGGTGAGCGAGTTGATGACCCGCGAGCGGCTCATCACCGTGCGCGATGGCGTGCAGCATGACGAGGCGAAGCGCCTGCTGCATCAGTATCGCATCGAAAAGCTGATCGTGGTCGACGACGACTATCGCTGCGTCGGTCTCGTCACCGTGAAGGACATGGAAAAGGCGCGCGCCTACCCGAACGCCTGCAAGGACGAGCAGGGCAGGTTGCGCGTGGCGGCTGCGATCGGCGTCGGGCCGGACGCGCTGCTGCGCGCCGAGGCGCTGCTCGAGGCCGGCGTCGA
Organism: Dongiaceae bacterium; assembly: GCA_040902645.1. GTDB lineage: Bacteria > Pseudomonadota > Alphaproteobacteria > Dongiales > Dongiaceae > JAWXBK01. The sequence goes on from JBBDWW010000355.1 coordinate 2,224, forward strand.
CGTGCTCGTCGTCGATACCGCGCACGGCCATTCG
>JBBDWW010000356.1:0-2255 GCA_040902645.1 Dongiaceae bacterium
GCAGACCGGCGTAGCGATAGGTGTTGTAGGGATCGTCGATCGCCAGATCGTCGTAGGTCAAAAGACGGCCGAGCGGCGCTTCGCCCTGGGTTAGGGCGTAGATCACCGTCGGATCGGATTGCAGCATCATGCCGCGCTCGAGCCGGTTGACTAAGACGCCGGCGATCCGCGGCCGCTCGCTCGCGAGCGAGGTTTCCTTTTCGACGATCGAGGCCAAGGTCAGCGCGGCCTTCTGCGTATCGAAGGGCAGATCGTCGGCGCGCGCCTCCCATAACTCGGCCAGCGTGCGGCGCATCGCATCGATCATGCGTTCGACCAGCGCCGCGCGATCGTCGCCATAGGAATAGAAATAAGTCTCGGGCAGGAACGCGCCCTCTTCCTGGAACCGGGACGCATCCGGCGCATCGCCGCTCAGCATATCCGCCGCAGCGACAAGATCGAGTACCTGACGGTTGGTCAGCCCTTCGGGGATTGTGAGGCGATGCTGCACCTGGCGGCCTTCCGACAGCATCGACATGAGGCCGGCGGGGCTGATCCCGGCGGCGAAGATATACTCACCAGCCTGCAGCGGGCGCTCGCGGCCATAGAGTCGCACGCCCCACTCGAACACCCAGTCATGCTCCAGCACGCCCGCATCCGCGAGCTGATCGCCGATCGCGGCGACACTGGCACCGCGCGGAACGACGAGCGTGACCTCTTCGGTGGTCGGTCCCGATTTATGGAAGGCGCGATCGAACCACCAGGCAGCACCGCCGGCCGCGGTAGCCGCGACGAGGATACACAGCGCCAGCGCGATCAGGAGAAACCGGCGCATGGCCGGCAGGATCAGTGAACGCCCGCGAACACCAGGCTCGCGTTCGTGCCGCCGAAGCCGAAGGAATTCGAAAGCACGGCCCGGATCGGGCGCTGTTTCGCCTGTTTCGGCACCAGATCGACGTCGCATCCCGGCGAGGGGTTGTCGAGATTGAGGGTCGGCGGGCAGATGCCGTTGCGCAGCGCCTGAATCGAGAAGATCGCTTCGACCGCGCCAGCGGCGCCGAGCAGATGGCCGACCGCCGACTTGGTCGACGACATCGACACCTTATAGGCCGCCGGGCCGAACAGCCGCTTCATCGCGCCGAGCTCGATTTCATCGCCGAGCGGCGTCGACGTGCCGTGTGCATTGATATAGTCGATATCGTCCGGCGTGAGTTTGGCGCGCTTCAAGGCCGCACGCATGGCGCGGAAGCCGCCGCTACCGTCTTCGGCCGGGGCGGTTATGTGATGCGCATCGCCCGACAGACCGTAGCCGATGATCTCGGCATAGATCTTGGCGCCGCGCTTCTTCGCATGCTCGAGCTCTTCGAGAATGACGACACCGGCACCATCGCCCATGACGAACCCGTCGCGGTCGACGTCCCAGGGCCGCGAGGCGCGTTGCGGCGTGTCGTTGAACCCCGTCGAGAGGGCGCGCACCGCAGCGAAACCCGCAACGCCGAGCCGGCAGATCGAGGCTTCCGCCCCGCCGGCCACCATCACATCAGCATCGCCAAGCTCGATGAGCCGCGCCGCATCGCCGATCGCATGCGCGCCGGTCGCACAGGCCGTCACCACCGAATGGTTGGGTCCGGTAAATCCGTGCCGGATCGACACGTTGCCCGAGGCGAGATTGATCAGAGCGGCAGGAATGAAGAACGGGCTGACGCGGCGTGGTCCGCGCTCATGCAGCGTCACCGAGGCATCGTAGATGCCCTGCAACCCGCCGATGCCCGATCCGATCAGCACGCCGGTCCGCTCGAGCGATTCCGGATCGGTCGGCTTCCAGCCGGAATCCTCGACGGCCTCGTCCGCCGCCGCGATCGCGTAATGGATGAACGCATCCATCTTCCGCTGGTCTTTCGGGAGGATATAGGCGTCGGCATCGAAGCCGCCGCTCGCCTTGTCGCCGCGCGTGACGTTGCCGGCGATCTTGCAGGGCAGGTCCGAAACGTCGAAGGCCTGGATCGCGCCGATGCCGCTCTCGCCGTTGATCAGCCGTCCCCAGACGCGTTCGACGCCGCAGCCGAGCGGCGAGACAATACCCATGCCGGTGACGACGACGCGTCGCATCCCAGTCATGCAGGTCCGTGGAGAAAGATGCGCGGTCTCAGCACCGGCCGGGGATCAGCTGTTCGCCGCGTGCTGCTCGATGAACGCGATGGCGTCCTTGACGGTCTGGATTTTCTCGGCGGCATCGTCCGGAATCTCGCACCCGAACTCCTCCTCGAAGGCCATGA
>JBBDWW010000357.1:0-15670 GCA_040902645.1 Dongiaceae bacterium
CGCTCAAGGATACCAAGACGCGCTGGGGCAGTTGCTCGCCTTCCGGTTGTCTTGCTTTTACCTGGCGGCTGATCTTCGCGCCGCCGCATGTGATCGACTATGTCGTCGCGCATGAAGTCGCGCATATGAAGGAACTCAATCACAGCCCGCGCTTCTGGCGCATCGTCGCCGAGCTGACGCGGCACGAGAAAAGCGCGCGGCACTAGCTGCAGACCGAAGGGCTGCATCTGCACCGCTACGGTCGCGCCACCTGATCGTCGGATAGCCGCGGCCGGACCCGGCCGGACGCTCGCGACCTCAGCCGGATTTTTTCTTCGGCACGCCCGGAACCCAGACATAGCCATCCGGATCGGCGATATAGCATTCGCGCAAGCCATGCGGCTTGTCGGTTGCGCCCTGCAGCACAATATCGCCGCGCGCTTCGGCGCGTTCGACCGCCGCATCGGGATCGAGATCGTAGAGCCGGAATTCGGCGCCGGCGCCGCGGATCGCATTATCGCCGGTCAGGCCCAAGAGCGGATGGCTGCCATAGGTGTGATCGGCATGGAGCATCCATTCCGCGGCCGTGCGCCCCGCTTCGTAACGCAGCACCGCGAAATCGGCATCTTCATAAACGACGCGCGCCAGCAGCACCGCCTTCGCGAAGGCGACGCCGCGCGGGACGTCGCGTACCAAAAGATTGATGCCGAGCCCGGAGAGGCTGCGGCCGTAATCGTCGGGCGCCATCCACGGTTTTGCCTCGCCGCGCTTCGATACCATGAGCCGTTCCTCCCCGGACGCCGATCATCGCCGGTTCGCGTCTTCGTTGCCAATCCCGAGGCTGCCGATCCCGGCGATGCCGATCTCGGCGCTGTCAATCTCGGCTGGGGCCGGATTTGCGCCGCATCGGACGCGCGTCTATGAACGTCGGTCCCTTCGCCCGAGAGCGGCCCCGATTCCCCATGCCCCGTCCCAACAGTTTCATCGTAATCGCGTTGCTGACGGTGCTGGTGGCGCTGGGCCCGGTCTCGACCGATCTCTATCTGCCATCCTTGCCGGGATTGACCGTGGCGCTCAACGCCGATGTCGCCTCGGTGCAACTGACGCTGAGCCTCTTCCTCGCCGGGCTCGCGACCGGACAGCTGCTCTGGGGGCCACTCGCAGATCGGCATGGCAGGCGGCCGATACTCATAATCGGGCTCTCGATCTATTGCGTGGCGAGCGTTGCCTGCACGTTCGCCGGGTCGATCGAGCTTCTGATCGTCGGCCGCTTCGTGCAGGCCTTCGGCGCCGCGGTCGGTCCCACGCTCTGCCGAGCGATCGTTCGCGACGTGCATGGCCGCAGCGGAACCGGACGGGTCATGTCCTATCTGAGCGCTGCGGTCGCGGTCGCGCCGATGATCGCGCCGATCTTCGGCGGCTTCGTCGAAGTCTGGTTCGGCTGGCGCGCCAATATGGCGGCGCTCGTGCTTTATGGCAGTTTCGCGCTGCTCGCGACGGTGCTGATCCTGCCCGAGACCAACCCGGCGCCCGATCCGACCGCGACCCATGTGCGCCGCTTGTTCGGCAATTACGCGATGTTCCTGCGCAACCGCCTCTATCTCGGCTATCTGTTCGGCGTCGCCTGCGCCTATGCCGGCATTTTCTGTTTCATCTCGGGATCGTCCTTCGTGCTGATCGATCTGGTCGGCGTCACGCCGGATGTTTACGGGTTCTGTTTCGGCGCGATCGTGGTCGGTTATATCGTCGGCAGCACCGCGAGTGGAAAATTATCGCGCCGCCTCGCACCCGACCGGCTGGTCATGATCGGCAGTTTTTTCATGCTGGCCGGTGCCGGCGCGATACTCATTTTTGCGCTGGCCGGCCCGCCGAGCGTTGCGACCATCGTCGCGCCCACTATCCTGTTCATGATCGGCATCGGACTGACCATGCCGAGCGCCTATGCCGGCGCGCTCATTCCTTTTCCGCGCGCCGCGGGCGCCGCCTCGTCGCTGGTCGGCTTCATCCAGATGAGCTTCGCCGCGCTCGTCGGACTCGGCATCGGTCACGTCTATGACGAGACGGCGCTGCCGATGGCCGGCGCGATAGCGCTGGTGGCGGGCGGGGCCGCGCTCGCCTACTGGCTGATCGTCCGCCCGGCCGCGAAACGCGAAGCGCTCGCGCCGCCGCCGGTTTAGGGTCTCGACGGGACGATCACTGCTTTCGCCGTTCCTCGTGCGACCCTGGAACATGAAGGAGTTCTACATCCACGATCCGCACGGCAATCTGCTGCGCTTCGGCTGCGCGCCGGAAGAGATCGAATAGCGATCGTTTCCTAGACGCTCGCCGGCGGTTTGGCGCTGCGCCAGGCGGCGAGCACGGTCGCAAGGCCCAGCAACGCGAGCAGGATCGCGACGATCAGAACGAAATCGTAGCCGCGATCCCAGCCTTTCCCCTCGGCCCAGAGCAATGCCGCGAGCGTGGGCGCTGCCGCATATCCTGCCGTGGTCGGCATCGCGAGCAGGCCCGACACAAGACCGAAATTGCGCCGGCCCAGCAATTCGGCAATTACGATCGGCCGGATGATGCTGTTCACGCCGACACCCGCGCCCATCAGAACGACGAAACCGACAACGAGGCCACTGAGCGCGCCGAAACCGGCCGCGAGCAGCAACGCGGCTGCGACTGCCAGAGATAGATCGCAGGCGACGACAATGCTGCGGGTCGAGACATGGCGCTCGGCGGCCATCATCGCGAGCCGCCCTGCGACCTGCATCGGTCCGATCATCGCCGCCGCCAGCACGGCGGCATCCTCATGCACGCCGCGATCGGCGAGAATCGGCAGGATATGGGTGGTAATGATACCGTGATTGATCGCGATCGCCGCGAAGGAGAGCGCCATCAGCCAGAAAACCGCCGTCCTCGTTACGCGCATCGCATGCATCGCACGCGGACTGGGATCGTGCTCTCGCGCGAGATCGCCGGAAGGCCGGGCTCGCGCGCCGATCCAGAAGAGAGGGACCGCGACGACAAGAACCGCGAGCGCGAAAACGATAATCGCGAGCCGCCAATCGGAAATCGCAACGAGACTATGCGCGGTGGGGAACGAAACGGTGCCGGCGAACCCGGCGGCCAGCGACACCATGGTGATCGCGCGCCGCGATTTGTCGCCCAGCGCATGGGTGAGGAAGGCAAAACAGGCCTGATAAAGCGAGCAGGCCATCGCGACGCCGAGCCCGATCCATACCGCATAGAATTGCCAGAGCGACGTCGCCTGCGAGAGCAGCAGCAGGAAGACCGCGCCGAGGATAGCGCCGCCGGTCAGAACAATGCGTCCGTGACCATGATCGATCAGACGGCCGGCGATCGGCGCGACGACCGCACCGGTCAGAAGCGACAAGGTGAACGCGCCGGAGAGTGCCGTCTTCGACCAGCCGAGATCGCTCTCCCAGGCCGGCAGCAGGGCCGGAAAGGCGTAATAAACACCGGCCCAGATGATCGTTTCGGCGATCGCCAGCGGCCAGACGATGCGGCGGTAGGTGGAAATGTCGCTGTCTGCCAAATGTCGTCATCCGCGCGTTGCACGGACGATCATAAGGATCAGTGCAACACTTGCCGATAGGGGCCGCGAACAATGCCGCTCTTGCGCTCGCGATCGGTGCTGGCGGGGCCGGTCGTGGTCTGGCCGCCGCTCGCGCTCGGCGGTTCGGGCGTTGCCTTGTTGCCGCCGGCAAACAGCGAATCGATCAGCGTGCTGAGCTCGTCGACGATGCCCTGGTTCGCGCCCGGTTCGGGGAGCGGCTCCGCGCTGACGATTTGCGGCTCTCCCGCTGCCCCCCAGGGCAAGGGGCGGACCGGCTCGCCCTCGAGCGCCGGCGCCATGAAGGCGGCCCAGAGCCGCGCCGGCAACCGCCCGCCGGTCACTTCGGTCATCGGCCGATTGTCGTCATTGCCGAACCACACGCCGGTCACCAGCTCGGCGGTGAAACCCACGAACCAGGCATCGCGATAATCCTGCCCGGTTCCCGTCTTGCCGCCGGAGGGCCGTCCTATATCGGCGGCTTTGCCGGAACCCCAGCCGATCACTGCGGCCAGCACGTCCTGCATCTGGGCTACCTGCTGCGGCGCCACCACAGCACCGGCGCCCGAACCGCTGCGTTCGTAGATGACGGTGCCATCGAGCATGCGCACGCGTTCGATACCGCGCGGCAGCACGACCCGGCCCTGATTGACGAAGGTCGCATAGGCGCCGGTCAGATCGACCAATGTCACCTCGCTGGTGCCGAGCGCGATCGACGGGGTCGCCATGAGATTCGTGCCGATGCCGAGCCGCTGGGCGACCTCGACCACGCGATCGGCGCCGACCCTTCCGACCAGTTGGGCGGCAACCGAATTGAGCGAGCGCGCCATCGCCTCGCGCAACGTCACTTCGCCGTAATAGCGATCTTCATAGTTTGCGGGAGTCCAGCCGCCGATCGAGACCGGCCCGTCGAACATCAGACTGTCCGGCTGCAGCCCGGATTCGAAGGCCGCGAGATAGACGAACGCTTTAAAGGCCGAGCCCGGCTGGCGCAAAGCCTGGGTCGCACGGTTGAACTGGCTCGCGCGATAATCGAGCCCACCGACCAGCGCGCGTACCGCGCCGTCGGGCGTCATCGTGATGAGCGCACCCTGCGATGCGCCGCCGGGTTCGGTCTGTTCCGCAACGATCGCCGCCATCTGCTCGTCGGCGATCGATTGCAGCCGGGGATCGAGCGTCGTTTCAACGATCAGATCGCGATCGGTCAGGCCGACGAAATCCGGCAACTGGTCCATCACCCAGTCGGCGAAATACTGGCCCGAGGCCCGAGCGATCTGCGTCGGCCCGCCACCGATCGATCCTTCGGCCGCGGCCGTCGCCTCGCCTTCCGAGAGATAACCAGCATCCGCCATGGCCCCGAGCACGATGCGGGCGCGTTCTTCCGCGAGTTCGCGATTCGAAATCGGGTTGTAGCGCGAAGGCGCTCGGATCATGCCGGCGAGCATCGCTGCTTCGTAGGCCGTCACCTCGCGCGCCGATTTTCCGAAATAACGCTGCGAGGCTGCTTCGACACCGTAAGTGCCGGCACCGAAATAGATGCGGTTGAGATAGAGCGTGAGTATCTCGTCCTTGGTGAAATGCCGCTCGAGCCAGATCGAGAGCATCAGCTCCTGGCCCTTGCGCCGCAGCGTCCGCTCATGCGTCAGAAAGATATTCTTGGCGAGCTGCTGCGTGATCGTGCTGCCGCCCTGCACGAGATCCCATTCGGCGATGTTGGTGTAGACCGCGCGCGCGAGGCCGCGCGGATCGACGCCGGAATGATCGTAGAAGCGGCGATCCTCCATCGAGAGGACCGCCTGCGGCAGATAGACCGGCAGTTCGGCAAGCTGCACGGTTTCGCCGTAGAGATCGCCATAGGTCGCAAAGATATCGCCGTTGCGATCGAGGAGCGTGACGCTCGGCCGCTTGTCGATCTCGTTGAGCCCGTCGACATCGGGCAGGTCGAAGGCAAGCCAAGCGGCAAAGCAGAACGTAAGGAACAGCGCCCAGATCGCCGCTACCGCCGTCCATTTGGCGATGTTCCGCCAGAGCCGGGGCTGAGCGATGCGGCGCTTGGCCGCTTCGGGCTGGCGTCGTTTTGCGGAGCGGGTCGGTTTTCGATTCGCCATTGCTTCGATTATCGCATGCGGCGCGCCCACCGGCGCCACCCGCTTGCCTTGTCTCCCCCTTTTAGGCCCGGCATGATCGCCGGGTCGGCCCGGCCGTGGATGGGACGCGCGGCCGGCCGCTCGGATAGAGGATGAATTTGACCGAAACAGGGCGGTGCCAAGGCGCGCCTGGCGACGCAGGCTGAGCATGGCGGGCTCTGCTGTGCCGCCCGGCGCCGAACCAGCGCGCGGCGACGATCCGCTCGCGACAGCCCTCGCCGCGTTGCGGGCGAATGCGCCCGCGCGCTGTCTTGAGCTCTGCGAGGCGTTGCTCGCCTGCACGCCCGACAATATCGCCGCCGTTCATCTGGCAGCGCTCGCGCTCGGCCGGCTCGGCCGGTTGCGCGAGGCGATCGACAGGCTGGCGCGCGTGACGCCACTGGCACCGCAGAATGCGGACCTGGTCATCGATCTCGGACGGTTGCGCGCGGCCGCCGGCGATTTCGCCGCCGCGGCGAGCGATTTTGCCGCAGCCCTCGCGCTGGCACCGACGCGCATCGACGTACGCGACGATCTCGGCACCGCCTTTGCCTGTCTCGAGCGTTTCGAGGAGGCGCGGCGCGAATGGCAACGGGTGCTGACCACGGCACCGGATCGCACGGCAACGCGCCTCAAACTGGCGCGGCTGCATGTGATCGCCGGCGAGGCGGACGCCGCGCTCGCCGAGGCCGATCTGGCGTTGCGTTATGCAGCAGCCGGCGACAAGCGCACGGCCGCGCGCGTTGCGACGGTGCGCGGCCTCGCGTTTCTGGCGACGGCACGCTATCGCGACGCCGCCAACGCCTTCGGCTCCTCGATCCGCACCAGCGAATCAGCCGGACCCGCCGCCGCGGGCGAACGCGGCGAGGCACTGATCGGCCGCGCGCGGGCGCGATTGCGGCTCGGCGATCCCGACGGTGCGCGCAGCGACGCCGAAGAAGCGCTCGCGGCACGACCGGGTGACGAAGAGGCGGCCCTCACTCTAGCGCGTGCTGCGCGCGAGATCGCCGATATGGGTGCGGCCGCGAGCGCGCTCGATGGGCTGGTCCGTATTCGCCCGCAGAGCCTTCGCGCAAGATGGGCGCGGCTCAATCTGATCGACCCGGTGCCGTCCGACCAGGCCGCGATCGACCAATCGCGCGCGCAATGGATGGAGGGGATCGCGTCATTCGAGGCGGAGCTCAAACTCGACAGCCCGCAGCGCATCGCCGAGGCGTTCCTGGCGATCCAGGGCGCCAATAATTTCCATTTGCATTACCAGGAAGACGACAATCTGGCGGCGCAGACGATCTATGGCCGCGTGCTGCATCGCATCGCGGCGGCGCGTTTTCCGGCGCTGGCCGCATTGCCCAAACCGCGGCCCGCGCGCGCGCGACCGCGCGTCGGATTCATCTCGGCTTATCTGCGCCAACATTCGATCTGGAAGACGCATGGCGCCTGGATCACCGGCACGCAGGGCATCGAGAAATATGTCTATTACGCCGGCACGACAATCGAGGAAGGCTATACCACGTCGATCCGCGACGCGGCGGATGCGTTCTTCCATCTGAGCGATGTGCGCAAGCTCGCCGAGCTGATCGCATCCCACGAGCTCGATGCGCTGATCTGGCTCGATCATGGCATGGCGATGGAGTTGCAGGCGCTGGCGGCTTTGTGGCTCGCGCCCGTTCAGGCAAACGGGCTTGGCCATCCGGTCACCTCGGGGCTGCCGACGATGACCCATGCGCTGACCAGTGCGCTGATGGAACAGGCGGACGGCGCGGCGCAATGGATCGAAACGTTGGTGCCGCTCGCGCATACCGCTTCCTGCTACGCGCATGCGCGGATCGCGCAATTGCTTGCACAGTTGCCCGACCAGACGCGCGACGACCGACATGTCGATTTTCTCTGCGCCCAGAATCTCGCGAAATACCGGCCGCGCGACGATGCGCTGTTCCCGGCGATCGCGGCACGCCTGCCGGAGGCGCGATTCAATTTCCTGGGCGACAAGCCGAACGAAATTAGGGCCATGCGCGGCCGGCTCGATCGTGCCTTTGTCGCCGAGGGTCTCGACGCGACCGCGTTCTGTCGCTTCCACGGTCCGCAGATGCCGGCCGAGTATCTAGCACTCAACCGGCGCTGCCATGTGTTTCTCGATACGCCCGGCTGGTCCGGCAACAACACGGCGCATGAGGCGATCGCCTGCTTGCTGCCCATTGTCACGTTGCCGGGCGCGACGATGCGCGCGCGGCACGCATCGGCATTGCTGGCGATGATGGATCTCGGCGATACGGTTGCGCGCAACGAAGAGGATTATGTTGCGATTGCGGTGCGGCTCGGCGAGGACGCGGCCTGGCGGCGCCATATTGAGAACGAGACCGGCGCCCGCATCGAGCGACTGTTCGACGACCCGGCGCCGTTACGCTCGCTCGAAACCTTCCTGATCGAAGGCACGACAAGCCGCCTTTAGGCCCGGCCGCCCCGTTATCGGCGGCGGCAACCCCGGCCCGCTTGCCTTTCGGGGCAGCGTCGGCGGCCTTTCCTTACCGATGGTTTCCGGCCTTCGCCGGCCCGGGCGGGCACCCGCGATCCGGCCGCTATCGCCCTTTTCTCGCCACTGTAATATGACAAATCCGCTTCTTAGCTGTTACAGGACGATGACCGTGTCCCTGCGATCCTTGAACGCCAAGTTCGGTGCGCGCGCCCGCGTGTGGCTCGCGGCACTGCTTTTGACCGTCCTCATCTGGGCGGCGTCGCGCATTGCGGCGGTCATGGTCTTCGACGTAGCGCTGGCGCCGGGTCGCTGGTGGCTGGATCTCAGTGCGGCGCTTGGTCTCGGTCTCATTCTCTTCGCGCTGTCGCGCCGGCTCATCTGGTTTGGGGTCGCGCTCGGGCTGCTCTATGGCCTGCTCTATCTCGGCAACGCCGCCAAGATCGCCTTCCTCGGCGCGCCGATGCTGCCGGACGACGCCTATGCGCTGCCGGCGCTGATCGAGGTGCTGCCCGCTTGGGCGCGATTTGTCGTTCTGCTGCCGCCGCTCTTGTTCGTCGCGCTGCTGGCCTGGAATTTCCGCCCGCGTCTGCCGGCGGCCGGCGCTGCGGTCGCGCTGGGAGTGATCGCGGCCGCGATCGTCTTTGTGCCGCATCGCGTCAACGGCGTCCTCGATCCGCTGACCGGTTACATCGAATGGAACCAGGCGGGCACCTATCGGATGCGCGGCCCCGTCTTGCACACGCTGCAGGAAACCGCACGCTTCGTCGCCGACCGGCCGATCCTGCCCGATGGCGCAACGGTCGCAGAAGCGGTCACGCGGGCGACGCTGCGTCCGCTCGAACTGGCCGCCGCGAGCGAATTCAGGCCGCGCAACATCCATGTCATCGTCGAGGAATCGTTTTGGGATGCCGCGTTGCTCTCCAATGCCGGCATTGCCGAGGATCCGTTCGATCCCGCGTTCCGCGCGATGTGGGAGGCGGCCGGCAGCCCGCGTGCGCTGAGCCCGACCTTCGGCGGCCAGACCGCGAATGCCGAGTTTGAATTCCTCTGCGGTTTTCTGGTCACCGAACGCGCGGTCAAGTTCGAGCGCGAGTTCTCCAACAACGCGCCCTGTTTGCCGCAGATCCTCGATGCGCTCGGCTATCGCACGATCGCCTCGCATCCCAACACGCCGGCCTTCTGGAACCGCATCAACGCCTATCGCAGGGCCGGGTTCGAGACCTACTGGGCGGCACCCGATTTCGTCCTCGACGATCTGGTCGGGCCGTTTCTGTCGGATGCCTCGCTGTTTCGCCAGGTCGACGAGAAGCTGGCCGCGTCCGACGATCTGCGGCCGGTCTTCAATTATGTGCTGACTTTCCAGGGCCACTGGCTCTACGACATCAACGAGCGCTATCCCGAAATGATCGAGACCGCGTCGAGCGCCAGCGAGGTCGGCCCCTTCGTCGCAACGATGCGGCACAAGACGGTCGCGCTGCTGGCGCATCTCGAAACGATTCTCGCCGCCGACCCCGAGGCGCTGATCGTCCTCTTTGGCGATCATCCGCCGTTCCTCGGCCAGCATTTCGGCGCCTATGCGGAATCGGGCCTGCTGCTGCCCGACGAGGGCGCGTTCGATGCGGCGATGCTGGAGACCTATGCGGCAACGCCGCTTCTGGTGATCGACGGCTGGCGCGGACCGGTCGATACCGGGACGATGCCGATCTATGCGCTGCCGCAGCTTGTGCTCGATCTGATCGGCTATCGCGGCATGACCGCACTCGATCTCACGCGCCAGCCCGCGGGAATCACGATCCGGCCGATCAAGGATCGCACGCTGGTAATCGGCGAAAGCGGCGTGCCGACCCATTGCATGACCGGCCATCGCCATCCCGATTGCCGTCGCGCGAACGCCTGGCTTTCGAATGTAATGCTGCTTGGCGACGACATCTTCCTCGGCCACCAGCATGTGCTCAGCCTGCTGCCGCCAATCGAAGCGCCGGCCGCCCCCGATACCGCGCCGCTGCAGGCCTCGGCGCCGGCGACGAGCACCGCGGGCACCGAACCGGGCGGGCTGCCCTAAAGTCTGATGTCGCCGCAGCGCCGCCAGAGCCGCACTCTCATACGTCGAGGTTCGAAACCTCGAGCGCGTGATGCTGAATGAATTCGCGGCGCGGTTCGACGATATCGCCCATCAGGGTCGAGAAGAGATCGTCCGCCTCGTCGCCGTGGGCCACCTTCACCTGCAGGAGCGAGCGCGCCTGCGGATCGAGCGTGGTTTCCCAGAGCTGTTCCGCGTTCATCTCGCCCAAGCCCTTGTAGCGCTGGATCGTCACGCCCTTGCGGCCGATTTCGAGCACGCGCTCGATCAGCCCGAGCGGGCCGTCGATCCGCATTTCGCGCTCCTTGGTCACCAGCATCGAGGAGGCGAGATAATCGTTCTGCAGCTCGGCCGCCATCGCATCGAGCCGGTGCGCCTCGGCGGAGCGCAAGAGCGGCCCGTCGACCACATGGCGCTGCGTCACGCCGCGCAGCTTGCGCTGGAAGACGAGCCCGCCATCCGCACCCGCCTCGCCCTGCCAGCCGCGCTCGGTCTCGGGCGCGAGCTCGTCGAGCCTACGGGCGATGTATTTTGCCGCCTCGCTCGCGCGCGCCGCATCGGGAATGAGATCGGGATTGAGCGCACCGGCGATTGCCGCCTGTTCGACGACCGCCGCCGACCCCACCTTGCGGATCATCGGCTGCATCAGATTGCGCGCCGTCGCCGCGCGATTGACGCGCTGTACCAGATCGGCGGAAGCGATCTGCGTGCCGTTCGCCATGGTCAGGACCGCGCCTTCGGCGCCGGTATCGATCAGATAGGCGTCGAGCTCGCGATCGTCCTTCAGGTAACGCTCGGAACTACCGCGCTTGGCGCGATAGAGCGGCGGCTGCGCGATATAGAGATAACCGTTTTCGATCATCGGCCGCAGATGCCGGTAGAAAAACGTCAGCAGCAGCGTGCGAATATGCGCGCCGTCGACGTCGGCGTCGGTCATGATGATGATCTTGTGATAACGGATCTTGCCGATGTCGAATTCCTCGGCGCCGATCGAGGTGCCGAGTGCGGCGATCAGGGTGCCGATTTCGACTGACGACAGCATCTTGTCGAAGCGCGCGCGCTCGACATTCAGGATCTTGCCGCGCAGCGGCAGGATCGCCTGAAAGCGGCGATGGCGGCCCTGCTTCGCGGACCCTCCGGCCGAATCGCCCTCGACGATGAAGAGCTCGGACAAAGCCGGATCGCGCTCCTGGCAGTCGGCAAGCTTGCCGGGCAGCGAGGCGATATCGAGCGCGCCCTTGCGTCGCGTCAGCTCGCGCGCCTTGCGCGCCGCCTCGCGGGCGGCTGCAGCCTCGACCACCTTGCCGATGATGCGCCGCGCTTCCTGGGGATGTTCCTCGAACCACTGGCCGAGCTTCTCGTTCACCATGTTCTCGACCGGCTGGCGGACCTCGGAGGAAACCAGTTTATCCTTGGTCTGCGAGGAGAATTTCGGATCGGGCACCTTGATCGAGAGCACGCAGGTAAGCCCCTCGCGCGCGTCCTCGCCCGAGAGCGCGATCTTTTCCTTCTTCGCGATGCCGCTGTCGGTCGCGTACTGGTTCACCTGGCGCGTCAGCGCGGCGCGGAAGCCGGCGAGATGCGTGCCGCCGTCGCGCTGCGGGATGTTGTTGGTGAAGCACAGCATCGTCTCATGATAGCTGTCGTTCCATTCGAGTGCGACTTCGATCGTGATGCCGTCGCGTTCGCTGGAGATCGCGATGACCGAGGGATGCAACGCGTTGCGCGTGCGGTCGAGATAGCGCACGAAGGCCTCGAGCCCGCCGAGATAATGCAGCTCGACGGTCTTTTCCTCGACATGGCGCGCATCGGTCAAAAGCAGCCGGACGCCGGAATTGAGGAAGGCGAGCTCGCGCAGACGATGTTCGAGCGTCGCATAATCGAATTCGACATTGGTAAACACATTGGTCGAGGGCAGGAACGTCACCTCGGTGCCACGCTTGCCCTCGGACGAACCACGCACCGCCAGCGGCGCTTCCGGCTCGCCGTCGCGGAAGCGCATGAAATTTTCCTTGCCGTCGCGCCAGATCGTGAGATCGAGCCGCGAAGAGAGCGCATTCACCACCGAGACGCCGACGCCGTGCAGGCCGCCGGATACCTTGTATGAGTTCTGGTCGAATTTTCCGCCGGCATGAAGCTGGGTCATGATGACCTGCGCCGCGGAGACGCCTTCCTCGCGATGAATGTCGACCGGGATGCCGCGACCGTTGTCGCGCACCGTCACCGAGCCGTCGCCGTTCAGCACCACCTGGATCAGATCGCAATAGCCGGCCAGCGCCTCGTCGATCGCGTTGTCCACCACCTCGTAGACCATGTGATGCAGGCCCGAGCCGTCGTCGGTGTCGCCGATATACATGCCCGGCCGCTTGCGCACGGCATCGAGCCCGCGCAGCACCTTGATCTGTTCCGCGCCGTAATCGGCGCCGCCGCCGTCGGGGTTATGTTCCGCGTGTTGCATGGCCATCGTGATCTGTCCTCAAAGCCCGTTGGGGCCGGTTATCGGCCCATGGCCCAGCACCCGGCCGGGCGCGACAGCAAAAAGCTGCGCGCGGTTGCCAAGGCTGGCAAAGATCTCGGCATCGGTTCCGGTCAGCCAGGCCTGGGCGCCGAGCCCGAGCAGCAATTCGAACAACGCCTGGCGCCGTTCGCGGTCGAGATGGGCCGCGATCTCGTCGAGCAGAACCAGCGGCGTGATGTTGCGCGTGGCGGCAACCAGCCGCGCATGCGCGAGCACGAGCGCGATCAGCAGTGCCTTCTGCTCGCCGGTCGAGCAATCCGCCGCCGGCATCGAACGCGCAGTCTCGCCGCTGCCGAGATGCAGGACCGTCATGTCGCTGCGATGCGGCCCCTCCTGGGTCATGCCGGCATCGGCATCGCCGCGCCGGTTTTCCGCGAGCAAAGCGCGGAAGCGATCCTCGACCGCAAGCGCCGGCATCGTATCGAGCCCGGATTCCAGCAGGCCCTCGACCATGACGGCGGCCGCGGGAAAGGGGGCGAGCGTCTCGCGCACCAGCGCGTCGAGGCGCTGGGCGAGCAAACGCCGGGTCGCGGCGATCGCCACGCCCTCTTCCGCCATGCGCGCCTCCAGCGCATCGAGCCAGTCGCGCTCGGGCGATACGCTCTCGCCGCGCAACAATTTGAGCCGTTCGCGCATCGCATGGTCGTAGGCGTTGACGTGACTGCCATGTTCGGGATTGAGCGCCTCGGCGAGCCGGTCCATGAAACGCCGGCGCTCCGATGCGCCATCGAGAAAGAGCCGATCCATCTGCGGCGTGAGCCAGACGAGAGCGACGATATCGCCGAGGGCTGCCTGGCTGCGGGCCGGCGCGCCGTCGATGCGCACGATGCGCCGCTCGCGGGCGGTCTCGCCTTGTTCGGGATCCGGGCCGGTGCCGATCGAGACGCCGCCGGCAGCGGTTGCAATCTCGGCCGCCACCGCCCAGGGGTTCTCGGCCGTGCCATCGCTGCCGCGCCGGGCGACGCTGCCGAGCTTGGCGCGTCGCAAGCCCCGCCCGGGCACCAGGAACGAGACCGCTTCGAGTAAATTCGTTTTGCCGGCGCCGTTCGGCCCGGTCAGCACCACCGGCCGCGCATCGAGATCGAGCCGGGCTCGGCCGTAGGAGCGAAAATCTGTCAGCATCAGGCGCGTGATTGCGAGCGCCGGAACCTCTGCGAGAGCGGCGTTGTCGATGTGCGGCAAAGGGGCGGGCCCCGGAATCGTCCGCTCCTAGACCCGCATCGGCATCAGCACATAGAGCGCCGATGCGTCGCCGGGATCGCGCACCAAGGTTGGCGAGGCGGCATCTGCCAGAGCGAACGACGCGGTATCGCCGCGGATCTGCTGGGCGATGTCGACCAGATAGCGCGCATTGAAACCGATCTCGATCGGCTGGCCGTCATATTCGATCTCGACCTCTTCCTGGGCCGTGCCGCTTTCCGGGCTGGTTGCCGTCAGCGTCAGCGTGCCGGACGAGATCGCGAGTTTGACCGCGCGCGATTTCTCGCTGGAGATCGTCGCGACGCGATCGACCGCCTCGGCGAAGCTCTTGCAGTCGACCTTCATGGTCTTGTCGTTGCCCGAGGGGATGACCCGCTCGTAATCGGGGAACGAACCGTCGATCAGCTTCGAGGTCAGCAGCACCGATCCGATCGAAACGCTGATGCGGGTTTCCGACAGATCGATATGAACCGCGCCGTCCGCGCCTTCGATCAGCTTGACGATCTCGCCGACCGCCTTGCGCGGCACGATGACGCCGGGCATGCCGTCGGCACCGTCCGGCAGCGCGAATTCGACGCGCGCGAGCCGGTGCCCGTCGGTCGCGACGCCGCGCAGCGTTTTTTTCTTGGTGCCGGCCGCATGCAGATAGATGCCGTTCAAATAATAGCGCGTCTCCTCGGTCGAGATCGCAAAGCGGGTGCGCTCGATCAGGTCGCGCAGCTCGCTGGTCGGCACATCGAATTTATGCGGCAGGTTGTCGCCGCCGACCGCGGGGAAATCCTCTTTCGGCAAGGTCGCCAGCGTGAAGCGCGAGCGGCCGGCGCGCAGCGCCATCTGACCGCCATCCGCACTGGTTTCGAGCGCGATCTGCGCGCCTTCGGGCAGCTTGCGCACGATGTCGTAGAGCGTGTGCGCCGGCACCGTGGTGGCGCCCTTGGTCGCGACCTCGGCCGGCACCGTCTCGACGATCGCGAGATCCATGTCGGTCGCGGTCAAGGTCAGCCCCTCGCCGACCGCATCGACCAGGACATTGGAGAGGATCGGAATTGTGTTGCGGCGCTCCACGACGCTCTGCACATGGCCGAGCGATCGGAGGAGCGCGGCGCGTTCGATGGTCAATTTCATGGGCGTGCCAGCGCTCGGACGTTTGTTGCTGTTCTTGTCAGGACCATTCCCGAATTCGCGGAAAATCGTCCTGAAGGACGCTTCCGACCGCCCGGCACCAGCCCGCTTTCAGGGGCCCGCGGCGCCTCCGGCAGCACCGGTCGGACGCCGTTTCGGGCCGACGCGGGCAGGGCGTCGTAACGGTTTTGCATCATAGCAAGCGGCCGGCGCGCGAGCAAACGCTGGGCGGGCGTTTTTTCGGCCGATTCGCCTTTTATTTTCAATAGCTTGCGAGGCCCTCTCGGGGGCTTTTGCGGGGTCCCGCCGGAAGCGCGAAATCGGGTGCCGAATCGGCCGCCGACTCGGGTACGGAACTAGCCTTCGAGCATCCGCCGGAGCAGATCGACGTCGTCGGAGAAGCTCGAATCGGTCGAACGAAGCTCTTCGACCTTGCGCACCGCGTGCATCACGGTCGTGTGGTCGCGACCGCCGAATTTGCGGCCGATTTCCGGCAGCGAACGCGAGGTGAGCTGCTTTGCAAGGTACATCGCGACCTGGCGCGGCCGGGCCACCGCCCGCGCGCGCCGCGCCGACGTCATCTCCGAGAGCTTGATGTTGAAATGTTCGGCGA
>JBBDWW010000358.1:0-2250 GCA_040902645.1 Dongiaceae bacterium
CCTTCATCGCTGCGGCCGACTTCCATCCAGTCGTCGCGGGTCGTGACCGGTCGATGCGCGAGTGTACTCGCTTGTTCGAGGCGGCGTCCGGCGGCGCGCTCGTCCGGTATGCGCAGGGCGCGAAGCCCGCGCCAGAAAGCGAGCCCGAGTGCGATCGCGAACCCGGCCAGCAGCGCGGCATGAAGCCAGCCCGGCACGGCCGGACCGATATCGAAAATGGCGAAGAGGGCAAAGAGCCCGATAATGCCGATGGCGGGCCAGAGCAACGGCCAGAGCCGTTCCCATAACAACGCGGCGCGGGCAAGCGCGAGCCGGGCGCCGAGACGATCTGCGGTTCGTCCGCGCCGGGCAGGTTTTCTCAGATCTGCGCGCTCATTCATGCGACCACGCGGTTGCGGGCGGCCGCCGGCCGGTCGATCCAGTCCGGCAGCCGGTCCTGTCCGATTATAAACTCGTGTCCCGGGCGCGGTTTGACAATCGCGTGAGAGCCGCCGTGTACCATAATTTCCGGCGCCGGCAGCCGCGCGTTGTAGCCCGATGCCATCACGGCGCCGTACGCGCCGCAGGAACCGATCGCCAGCAACTCGCCCGGCTCGACCGGCGGCAGCGGCCGTTGTACGGCGAGCACGTCGCCGCTTTCGCAAATAGGACCGACCACATCGATGGGCGCGAGCGGCGCATCGGCGTGGGGTTCGTTCACCGGCACAATCGGATGATAGGCGTCATACAAAGCGGGCCGGATCAGATCGTTCATCGCTGCATCGACGACCAGGAAGATCCGCTCGCGGCCCTGTTTCACATAGATCACGCGCGTCACCAGAATGCCGGCCTCGCCGACCAGGCGCCGCCCGGGCTCGAACACGATCGGCAGGCCGAGCGGTGCGACCGTGTCGCGCACGGCGTTGGCATAGTCGGTCAATGACGGTGCTTGATCCTTGCCGTAATTGATGCCCAAACCGCCGCCGAGATCGACGCTCTGGATCGGGATGCCGGCTGCGATCAGATCGCCGGTCAGATCGGCGACGCGAGCGAACGCCGCGCGATAGGGCGCGATCTCCATGAGCTGCGAGCCGATATGGACGGCGATACCGCCGATTGCGATGCCGCGCATGCTGCGCATGGCCGCATAGAGTTCGCGGGCGCGTTCCGGCTCGATGCCGAACTTGTTCTCGGCCTTGCCGGTCGAAATCTTGGCGTGGGTGCGCGCATCGACGTCGGGGTTGATGCGGAGAGCGACCGTTGCGCGCCGTCCCATATCCTGCGCGACGCGGTCGAGCAGAGCGAGCTCCTGATCGGATTCGACATTGAACTGGCGGATGCCGACCTCAAGCGCGACCTTCATCTCGGCACCGGTCTTGCCGACACCGGCAAAGACGATGCGATCGGCCGGCACGCCGGCGGCGATCGCCCGATGCAGCTCGCCTTCGGAGACGATGTCGGCCCCGGCGCCCATCCGGGCGAGCGTCGCGATCACCGCCACATTGCCGTTCGCTTTCACCGCGTAGCAGATTTCCGAATCGAGTCCCGCGACCGCGGATGCGAACTCACGATACGAGTCCTCGATCGCGCCGCTTGAATACAGGAAGAAGGGCGTGCCGAGTTCCGCGGCGATGGTGCCTATATCGGCATCCTCGGCATGGAGGCGGCCCTTTCGATAGGCGAAGCGGCTCATTCCTGGGTCGGGTCCGGATATTGGTGGCCGAAATCGTCCGGCTCGCCCGGCGGTGGCTCTATGTCGCCCTTCTTGCCGCAGGCCGCGAGTGTGAAAATGCTGCTGCCGAACAGCAACGTGAACGCGAGCAGCCCGGCGAAACGGCGGCGGGTCATGGGCTCGGTGACCAAGCGAGATACCGATGTCATTTCAGATTCCTCCGGGCCGCCGCGATAGCGTGACGGACATTGTCCGGCGCAGTGCCGCCTTCGCTGACGCGGCTCGCAACCGAGCTGTCCGCACTCAGGACGGAGAATACACCGCGCCCGATCTTGGAATCGATCTTTTGCATGTCCTCGAGCGAGAGATCGGCAAGGCCGCAGCCCTTTTTCTCGGCCAGCGCGACAATCGCTCCGGTCGCATGATGCGCCTCCCGGAATGGCAACCCCGCCTCTCGCACCAGCCAATCGGCCAGATCGGTCGCCGTGATGAAACCGGATTCCGCAGCGCGCCGCATCGCATCGATATCCGGCTTCATGTCGTAGATCATGCCGGCCATCGCCGAGATCATCAGCGACAGCGCGTCGGCCGCCTCGAAC
>JBBDWW010000359.1:0-914 GCA_040902645.1 Dongiaceae bacterium
CTCGACAAGGGCAGCAAGACGCCCGGCCTCGGCTTTGTCGGCAGCGTGACGATGGCGCAGGTTCGCGAGATCGCGAAACAGAAGATGGCCGACCTGAACGCACACGATGTCGACGCGGCGGTACAGATGATCCGCGGTTCGGCGCGTTCCATGGGCCTCGAGGTGGTGGAGTAACGATCATGGCAAAACCAGGCAAGAGACTCCGCACCGCTTACGACAAGATCGATCGCGACAAGGGTTATCCGGTCGACGAAGCGGTTTCGATGGTGAAGGAACGGGCGACGGCGAAGTTCGACGAGACGATCGAAGTTGCGATGAATCTCGGTATCGACACGCGTCATGCAGACCAGAATGTGCGCGGCGTCGTGCAGCTTCCGCACGGCACCGGCAAATCGGTCCGCGTTGCGGTGTTCGCCAAGGGCGACAAGGCGGAACAGGCGCGCAAGGCCGGTGCCGATCTGGTCGGCGCCGAAGACCTCGCTGAAAAGATTCAGGCCGGCGAGATGAACTTCGATCGCTGCATCGCGACGCCCGACATGATGGGCGTGGTCGGTCGGCTCGGCAAAATTCTCGGCCCCCGCGGCCTGATGCCGAACCCGAAGCTCGGCACCGTCACCGCCGACGTCGTCGAGGCGGTGAAGGCGGCGAAGGGCGGGCAGGTCGAGTTCCGCGCCGAAAAGTCCGGCATCGTTCATGCCGGCGTCGGCAAGGCGAGTTTCACTTTGGAGGCGTTGCAGGAAAACGTGCGCGCCTTCATCGATGCGATTACCCGCGCCAAACCCGCGGGAGCGAAAGGCTCATACATCAAGAAGGTGAGCGTGAGCTCGACGATGGGTCCGGGCGTGAAATTGGATCTGGGTTCGTTCCAGCAGCAACAGCAGGAACGCACCTGACACGAAAGCCCGCCGCATCCG
>JBBDWW010000359.1:924-2247 GCA_040902645.1 Dongiaceae bacterium
CGGGCAGGAACGGGGTTTCGATCCCGCTCCTGTCGACCTGTCCGAGACTGCAGGTACTCCGGGTCGGGAAACCGCCCCGGGATGTAATGCCCGAGTGGCGCCTGCATAGACGGGAGGCAAACCGTTGCAACGTCCGTGGGCCGCGAGGCTTCGGAACGCAATGGCTTGAACTTCTGGGACAGGCTGAACCGGACGTTCCGGGGCCAACCCGGGATGTCCAGACGCAACCGGACCGGCGGCGCGCCATGCGCGGCAGTCGGCGGTCCGAGGCATCGGAGACGACACGTGGACCGATCCGAAAAGAAGGATGTCGTCACTCGCCTCCACCAGACATTCGCCGAAAGCGAATTGGTGGTGATTACCCGCCCCGTCGGGCTGACGGTCGCTGAGTCGACCGTTCTGCGCCGCCGGATGCTGGAGGCAGGTGCCGGTTTCCGCGTTACCAAAAATCGGCTCGCGCGTCGTGCGCTCGAGGGAACCCAGTTTGAGACTTTGGCGGACCTGTTCACCGGTCCGACGGCAATCGCCTATTCGAAAGATCCGATTGCCGCAGCCAAGGTCGCGGTGGGTTACGCGAAGGAGAACGAGAAGCTCACCGTCATCGGTGGCGCCATGGGCAGTCAGATGCTGGGTCTCGACGGGATCATGGCTCTGGCCGCCCTGCCATCGCTCGACGAACTGCGGGCAAAGCTCGCCGGATTGATGCAGCGGCCCGCCACGTTGGTGGCGAGCGTGTTGCAGGCGCCGGCGGCACAGCTGGCACGAGTGTTCTCGGCCTACGCAACCAAGAGCGACGCTGCGTGAAGCCGTTGCCGATCTGAAGAAACCTGACGTCAGGACGTTCAAGCCAGGAGAGAAGACATGGCCGATTTGGACAATCTCGTAGCCGAACTCTCGAAACTCACCGTTCTCGAGGCGGCTGAATTGAGCAAGAAGCTGGAAGAGGCATGGGGCGTCTCCGCTGCAGCACCGGTCGCCGTTACGGCGGCTGGCGGTGCGGCTGCCGCGCCCGTCGAAGAGAAGGACGAGTTCTCCGTCGTTCTCGTCGCTGCCGGCGAAAAGAAGATCAACGTGATCAAAGAAGTTCGTGCGATCACGGGTCTTGGGTTGAAGGAAGCGAAGGATCTCGTTGAGGCCGCGCCGAAGCCTGTCAAGGAAGGCGTGAAGAAGGAAGAGGCCGAAGAGATCAAGAAGAAGCTCGAGGGTGCCGGCGCGAAGGTGGAGCTGAAGTAGCTCCCGTTTGCTGGCGGGTTGACGATGCAGACCGTGACCAGCCGCGGAGCGCGCAAGCGTTCCGCGGCGGCGCGGCATGCGCCGTCTGAA
>JBBDWW010000360.1:0-15466 GCA_040902645.1 Dongiaceae bacterium
GGCGTGCCGTCGCGGTTCATGCGGCGCAGCAGCACCGTTTCGGCATTGCGGCGGCGTTTTGCGAGCTCGGGCGGGGTCGGCGATTCCTTGCCGCCGCGCGTCTCGCCGATGCAGAGATGGAAATGCATGCGCCCAAGATCGACCGTCAGATAGCCGTCGAGCAGGCTGATATGGCGCGGCGCGCGATCGACCGACAGTTCCCAGGCCGCGCCCTCGATCAGCGGGCCGAAAATAATCTCGTGCCAGTGATTCTCGAACAGGTCGCAGAGAATCCTTTCGAGAAATTCGGAATCGGTCGGCAGATCCCAGATCTCGAGACGGCCAAGACCGGGCTGGTCGTCGAAACGGCTGGCGGCGCGCGACACGGGCATTCTATCCGGCTCTGTCTGCAGCCGGCGGCACGCGCGTGTACCAATGCTCGACGAAGCGGTTCCAGCCCTTCTTTGTCTTGGCCTCGACGACCCAGACCATCTCGCCGTTCTCCTTCGGCCAATAAGCCTGGCGGGCATGCTGGCCCATCACCGTCGCCTCGAAGCCGACCGCCTCGGGATGCAGATCGCTCACGTCGGCAGCGACGCCGTTTGTGTGCTTGCCATCCGACGTGAACGACCAGAAGCGCACATTCTTCTCGCCGCCGGCACCGAAGAGGGCGATTTCCTTGTAGGTGTAACCGGTCTTTGCCACCGTTTTGGCGTCGGGCTTGGCATCGGGTTTGTCGCCATCCTTATCGGCGGCTTTCGCACCGGGCTTCGGCGGCTTGCCGATCGTCCAGTAGGCGGTGAGGCGAACATAGTTTTCATGCAGCACCGGCTCGAACCGGCGCAAACATTTGACCGGCCCGTTGTCGGATACCGTTTCCGTTTCCCAGACGCCGAGCAGCGGATCGAGAAACCCGAGCTTGCCGCGGCCCTTCTTCCAGAGCTTTGCCATGGGTCAGCCTAACCGAACCTGCCCGACTTGCTGAAGCCCGGCGGCGGCAGGCGGCCGGCCTGGCCGCGCTTGCCGATCCAGGCGCGCAGATCGGTTTCGGTGCGGGTGCGATCACCGGTCTTCCAGGTGAGGCCTTCTCTCTTCACATAGGTCTTGATGTCGGCGAGCCCGCCATCCTTGTAGCGCTGCAGGATGACGCCGCGACCGCGTGTCATCTCCGGCAATTCCGACAGCGGGAACAGGATCAGCTTGCGGTTCTCGCCAATGACGGCGACATGATCGCCTTCGACGATCGCGCAGGCCGACGCCTCGGCGCCTTTCGCGAGATTGAGCACCTGCTTGCCGGCGCGGGTCTGCGCCATCATTGCTTCCTGCTGCACGACGAAGCCGCGACCGTCGGCCGAAGCGACGATCAGCTTGCGTTCCGGCTCGTACAGCATGAGGGCTACGATTTCCTGATCGTTGCCGAGATCGATCATCAGCCGGATCGGTTCGCCATGACCGCGCCCACCCGGCAGCTTGTCGACACCGAGCGTGTAGAAGCGGCCGTTGGTCGCGAACAGCAGCAGCTTGTCGGTCGTCTGCGCCTGCAGTGCGAAGCGCAACCGGTCGCCTTCCTTGAATTTGAGGTCGGCCGAGGGCTCGACATGGCCCTTGATCGAGCGGATCCAGCCTTTCTGCGAACAGATCACCGTGACCGGCTCGCGCTCGATCATGGTTTCGAGCGGAATGACGGCGGCACTCGGCGCATCGGCGAAACCGCTGCGCCGCGCGCCGAACGGCGTCTTCGGCCCGAACGCCTTCTTCACTTCGGCGATCTCGCCGGCAATCATCTCCCATTGCCGGTCTTCGCTCTTCAGCAGCGCGCCCAGATCGCGTTTCTTGCCCTGAAGCCCCTTATGCTCGGTGCGGATCTCGATTTCCTCGAGCTTGCGCAACGCACGAAGCCGCATGTTGAGGATCGCTTCGGCCTGCACATCGCTCAGGCTCCAGCGCTTCATCATCTTGGGTTTGGGCTCGTCCTCCTGCCGGATGAGCTTGATGATCGCATCGATGTTCAGATAGGCGATCAGCAGACCGTCGAGTACCACGAGGCGATGTTCGATGCGCGCGAGCCGGTGCCGGCTGACCCGCTGGAGCACGATGCGGCGGTGATCGAGCCAGGCGCGCAACAATTCGGGCAGCCCCATGACCCGCGGCATGCCGTTCGCGTCGAGCACGTTCATGTTGAGCGAGACGCGCGATTCCAGTTCGGTCAGACGGAACAGGTTTTCCATCAGCGCGTCGGGATCGACCGTGCGGCTGCGCGGCTCGAGCACGAGGCGCACGTCGCTGGTCGATTCGTCGCGGATGTCTTCGAGGATCGGCAGTTTCTTTTCCTGCATCAGCTCGGCGATCTTCTCGATCAGCCGCGATTTCGGCACCTGATAGGGAATCTCGGTGATAACGATCTGCCAAATGCCGCCCATCATCTTCTCGACAGTCCAGCGCGCGCGCAGGCGTAAGGACCCGCGGCCGGTGCGATAGGCCTCTTCGATCGTCTGGCGCTGTTCGACCAGGATGCCGCCGGTCGGGAAATCCGGGCCCGGCATCAGGTCGATCAGTTTGCCGATCGTCGCCTTGGGAAACTTGATGAGATGGGTGAGCGCATCGCAGATCTCGGCTGCGTTATGCGGCGGAATGCTGGTCGCCATGCCAACGGCGATGCCCTGCGCGCCGTTCGCCAGCAGGTTCGGAAAAGCGGCCGGCAGGACGACCGGCTCGACGCCCTCGCCGTCATAGGTCGGGCGGAAATCGACGGCCTCCTCGTCGATGCTTTCGAGCAGCAACGCGGCGACCTCGGTCAGCCGCGCCTCGGTATAGCGCATCGCGGCGGCGTTATCGCCGTCGACATTGCCGAAATTGCCCTGCCCGTCGACCAGCGGATAACGCTGTGCGAATTCCTGCGCGAGCCGCACCATCGCGTCATAGATCGCGACGTCGCCATGCGGGTGAAACTTGCCCATCACGTCGCCGACGACGCGGGCCGATTTCTTGAAGCCGGATCCGGGATCGAGCCGCAGCTCGCGCATCGCATAGAGCAGGCGCCGATGCACCGGCTTCAACCCGTCGCGCACGTCCGGCAGCGAGCGCGACGTGATGGTCGAGAGCGCATAGGCGAGATAGCGCTCGGACAGCGCGTCCTTCAACTCGACCGGCCGGATTTCGCCCGACGGCGCCACGCTCTTCGTCGATTTCGCCATGAATGCCTTTATACCTGTATGAAATATGGTATCAAGTGCAGTTCGCCAACACTAGATTTTTTAGGATTCTGTTCGTATCTGGCCGCCTATTGCCGGTTTGCAATTCTCGCGCGAAGAGAAACGACCCACATTTGAGTAGTCACTCTTTAGAGATCGCGCCTCACGACTCAAGTCATTGAATTGCGCCTAAGGCAGGAGAATACACGGATCGGCGTTGGGCGTGAGAATGGTCGTGCGACTTTTCGCACGGGTGATGCTAACGCGCAGATTCTGCCTAGCCTGACCTAGATCCTGATCGCGTGAGTTCCCACGCACGATTCGATGTGGATTGGCGACTATCTGTCTTCGTTTGTACTGTGGCCAGCCCTCGAAAATTATCACCTCGTCAAACTGCTTGCCTTTTGCTTTGTGCATATTCATCACGATCACGCCATTTTCAACTCGCCATCCAGATGCAAAATGCTCCTGAACAAACGCCCGGCGAACAATTTCAAGAGCATCGACGTAAGATAGAGAAACTCGCCAATTTTCTGAGAGCGCCGCTCTAAGCTGCGCCCCTCGGTCCAAAAGCCTCAAATTACGCGCCTCATCGGCTACCTCATTGAGGCGCTTGCATCCACCATCCTCAAGCTGCGCGCGAATGGCGCGCCAATCAGCGTCTGCATCACCGGTCAATTTGACGCCGCGCGCCGCCTGATATGTCGCATGCATCGGAAGAATGAGGCTTTTTTTGTTAACTTGTTTACTTTCCGCTTGCAACCTTTTCGCTTTATCCAACGCGATGGCGATCTTTGTCGATTCACCAATATGATTCTTGGATGGCGCACTCCCGCCTCGCCCCTCATAAAAATTACAGACGAGTTGGGCAAACGCCTTAAAGTCGTCCTTTGGTGCCTTTGGTTGAAGCAGGAAGGCAATTATTTCGGCAGCCAGAATAGCCCCCTCCGCGTCGATGAATGCAGAATGCTGAATAGCTGCCATGTTGCCCTGCCCGGACCGGAGATAGTCGGACACGGCGCGGGTCATTTTTTTTGGTAGGAACAAAGATGCCCAGCGACCAGTTATCCCTGCCGCTATCGATTAGCCGTCTTCGCGCTTGAAAGGCTTGTACTTTCAGCGCGGCATACGCCTGATTCTGATTTGGCGGAAACGTGAGAACAGTAACGCCATCATAGGGCACGGCTTGAAACGCCCCCGTCAAAATATCGTTGCCGAATCGAGTGATTTGTGTGCCCCCGCTGCGATAATTGTCATCAGCCAGATCGAATTCTTTTGGCTGAAACGCCGCCCTGTAATGATTAAGACGTTCGGGGTCGGCGCCGATGAATTCATAGATGCGCTGCTCCGGATCGGCGAGGGCGATGATTGTGCTTTCTTGGCCAAGTGCCTGCACGACCCTCCACTGGTCGTCGTCAGTGTCTTGAAATTCGTCAAGTATGACGACGGGATATGCCTTTCCCGTCAGCGTCCGGATTTTCTGGCTCTGGTGCAAAATTTGACCGGCAAGATCCGCAAAGAGGTCAAAGCAGACCCGGCCTTCCTCACGAGATAGCTGGGTTCGCGCGCCAAGTTCACGAGCAGCCTTCTCCTCCCGCTGCGCATTCGTAAGTTTCGAATCTCTGGGATAATCATTTCGGATTGAAGACAATGCGATCGCTTCAGCAGCCGGCGTAAGCAGGGAAAGACGCTTGGGTAACCCAAGCAGATAACCATGCGATTTGATCAGTCTCCAGAAGAATGCATGGTAGGTTTCGATCTCTATGGAGAGTTTTTGTTTTTCGTCGATTTCGTCCGCATCATCGAGCGCTTCGATGATGCGGGCCACGGTCGGACGGGCAAAACTGAGGAAGACGATTTTCTGAGACGGCCGGACTGCCTCGGCAACGAACTTTCCAGCTTTCAGGATGGCAATCGTTGTCTTGCCCGATCCAGGCCCCCCTACGACAAGCAGATTGCCGGGGGCCTCCAAGACGCGCCGCTGTTCCTCGGAAAGATCAATCAAGATCCGCCACATCCCTAGAGGTCTGGCTCCGCTTCAACTGCCTCCGCTGCCGGGGCCGGCTCCGCTGGCACCGCCGCTACCGCTAGTGCAGCCGCTGCCGGTGCTCCCGGAGGTACTTGCCCTGCAATCGCATCCGCCGGCAACTCTGGTAAGCAGATTCTCCGGAGGGCGACGCATGTATCCCTGATCCATTGTGGAACCTCTGCCTCATCTTGACATGACGTAAGAAAGTCGGCGACTCCTCGATTGCCTTTGGACCAACTGAAGTAGTCGGACAAGGCATTGACCGAATCACCTTTCGGTTTGGGATACTTCTTAACCAAATGAGGTGGCCACTCCACCACATCCACGAAGCGATCGATTGCTGCTTGCGTTGTGTTCTTCAGAACGAGTGTTTCAAGATCATTCTCGGTATGCATGAACAACTCGTTCACTTCTGCTCTAATCGCAGCTTCATCCTCCGCCGTTTGTTTATCGCATACGCCAAAGACTTGTTTACCTAAACCACGATACAATTTTGCGAGATCACTGATTTGGGTATCACCACCAGCATCAACTGTGCAGATACCAAGCGCCTCTAAGGGAGAATAGAGACTGGGATTCAGCTCGAACAATCGAAGGGCTGCCGCGGGTACGGCGGACGCCTCGGCGGCCCCTTCAGCAATCAGTATCCTGCGGGAAAGCAAGCCTTCACAAAACCGCGTGCGGAACTCCTGCCGATATCGCTTGTGCTTGACGCTGTCAGGAAGAGTTACGGTCGCTTGCGTTAGAACGCCGTCAGCACCGCGTGAAAGAATGACAGTTTCATCGAGAGTAAACTCTTCGAGAACATATGGCGAATGAGATGTAAAAAGAGACTGTGCCGAGAGCTTTCGGATCTCGTGAACGATACTCTTTTGTGCATATGGCGGGATTGCTGTCTCAGGCTCTTCCATCGCGAACACTACGTTCTGTTTATCTTTTGCAATCTGGGAGAGCATGGCAAGTACGAGCAAATTGATTGTGCCCGTGCCTTGTCTATAGAACGGCGCGGCGTGGTCACCTTCACCCGTCCCAACGAAGGCGGTAACGACATTGCGCAGATGCTCTCGCGTCAAATTAGAGACCCTTAAGATGGGGCGCCATTCCCCACTCCCTCGGCACGAATGTCTTGATCGAAGTCTCTATACTCTTAAGAATACCTGATATGCCTAACGCCGGGTCGCCTGCAACGTCATGCGCGTCCAGCGCTGCGATCGTCCTTTCCCACATTTGTGGACGGATCTCTTTGAGACGCAGGATGATGTCGAGAAGGCTACCACGCTCTAAACTCAAGGCACGCCGACCAGTACGAAGGGATCTCAAATATAGAAATCCACAAAATTGTTTGTCCTTCTTTTTAAAAGATTGGCGGTCGCCGTCTTCATCACTCTTCGAAAAGTATGTTTCGGCAATAAAGTCGTCCTCATCTTCGTCATATCTGCCTGAAAATGTGATGCGAAGGGCGTATGTTATGTGATCTTGATCGATTGCGCCAGGTGGTGGTGTGGCGTGAAGTGCTTGCGTATTCTTGTCCCACCATTCGATAAAGTCTTTGAATCGAATTTGCTGATCCTCATTAAGATCGATGATGGTCGCCTCAATATGAATCTGCGGGGGTGTTCCGCCCTTTTCCTGCGGAAGGTAGAACCCTTGGAAAAAATCGTGTTCATCTACGGGGGGTCTTTTGCTAAGGCGGTCGGGCCCTAAAACAAGATCGAGCGCTTCAAAGATAGTTGATTTACCAACATTATTGTCGCCGATCAGAACCACATGGTCAGGAAAAAATAACTCGGCAACTTTAATGCCGCGAAATTTTTGAATTGTAAGTTTACTAATCTTCATTGGCCCACCTCTTTGAAATGGGAAATCCCGACGCCGACTGCCGAGGGTGCTCTAATTTGGCTGAAATCGTCCTTGTTTTCGAATAGCACCGTTTGACAATCAAACAGGCGGCTTAGTCTAGTTCAGCCGACTAGTCCCACGATTAGTGTTTCTCTGATTCCGCGATGATATACTAGAAGAGACTACCAGACAGGGTAAAGGGTGCTGTCCCGTCAATTCCACGCGCGATCGACGCGGTAGGGCGCCATGTCGAGCGCGGCGTTGCGCCCGTCGACCAGATCGGCAATCAGGCGCCCGGTGATCGCGCCATAGGTCAGGCCGAGATGGCCGTGGCCGAAAGCGAAAAACGTGTTCGCATAGCGCGCACCCTGGCTGATGACGGGCACGCTGTCGGGCACCGAGGGACGGAAGCCCATCCAGTAACGCCGGTCCGTCGTGTCGATCGTCGGGAACACGCGCTTGCCATGTTTCAGCAGCACGTCCGCGCGCTTCCAGTTCGGCGGCAGATCGAGGCCGCCGAGTTCGACCGTGCCGGCGAAACGCAAACCGCCGGCGAGCGCCGTCGCGACGAAACCGTTGTCGCCGAGGTGAATCGGCAGACGCGGTGCGACGCCCGCATGCGGCAGCATGACGTGATAGCCGCGCTCGGTTTCGAGCGGGACCCAATGGCCGAGCTTCTGCGCGAGCGGCTTCGACCAGGCGCCGGCCGCGATCACGACCGCGTCAACCGCGTGACGCTCTTCGCTGGTGACGACATGGGTCGGCCCGTCGGGGCCGATCGTGAAATCGAGAACGCGACCGCGCTCGAACTTTCCGCCATTGGCGAGGAAATGCTGTGCGAGCTTCTGCACCAGCCCGAAATTATCGACCGTGTGCGCATGTTCCTTGTGCCACACCGCATGTTCGAACTGGTCGCCGAGCGACGGTTCGAACTGCCGGATCTCGGCCTTCTTCAGGATCTCGAATGCCATGCCGTTGCGCTTCAGCAGATCGAGTTCTTCGGCAGCACCGGCGAGGCCGGCATCGCTGCCATAGACCGAGAGCCATCCGCGCTCGACGATCATGTCGTCGATACCGATCGCGTTGGTCAGCGTGCGATAGGCGGGGATCGATTGCTTCGAGAGCGCAGCGAGCGCTTTCGCGCTCTCCTCGACGCGCCAATGGCGCGAGGCGAGCACGAACTGAGCGAGCCACGGCAACAGTTTCGGGAGATAGCGCCAGCGGATCGCGAGCGGCCCGAGCGGATCGATCAGCATGCCGGGCACGCGCCAGATGATCCCGGGCATTGCGACCGGCTCGGCCGCACCGCCCGCGATGACGGCGGCATTGCCGTAGGACGTGCCCTCGCCCGGCCCGCCGGCATCGAACAAGGTCACCTGCCTGCCGTCGCGCTGCAAATAGAGCGCGGTACAGACGCCGACGATGCCCGCGCCGACGACGCCGATATGGGCGGGATTAGATGTCACGACATGCCTCCGTTCATGAGCGCCAGCAGTCGGTTAAGCGATTCCCGGCGGCGCGGCAATGTGGAATTCCCCCTCCCCCTACCCCCCGCAAGGGGAGGGGAATTCATTATTCCGCCACTCGCCCGCGCAGCACCCTCACCCGCCTTCCTTGATGAGGCGCTGGATGAGGCGGCGCCGCGCGGCGGGTTCGCCGGACGTGCGATGCAGGAACACATGGCGCTCGAGGAAATGGCCGGTGAGTGCCAAGCCGGCGCGCGCCGCCTGGGCGCTTTCGGCCGGCATCGCAGGATCGACCAGGAAGGCTGGGAGGACAAAGAGCTGGCCGTACCAGGGGGCACCCGCTTCGGCGGTCACCGCGCGGCCGGTGCGCGGCGAGACGAAGGCGAGCCCCTCGCGCGCGCCGGAGATGGCGCAGCGGGTCAAATCGAGCCCGAAGCCGAGTTCCGCCAGCAGCGCCAGTTCCCAGCGCACATAGCGCGCCTGCCAGAGCGGGTCGGGATCGGCCTCCAGCGCCGCCAGAAGCCCTTCCAGCCCGTCATGGACGGCGGGATGCGGCTCGCGCTCGGGTAGCACGGCTTCGGCCACGGATGTTGCCGCCGTGAGGGCTGCCAACCGCAGCGGCTGGTCGAACAGCCCGGCCGAAGGGTTGGCCATGACTTCGCAGGTGAAGTTGCCGAGATGCTCGGAAAGCCGCGCCCGCCAGGTCGCGATCACGCGGTTGCCGGGCTCGTACCGCCCGGCCTGACGCCGGCTCGACCCGCCTTTGACCAGCCCCGCAAAGCGGCCCTGACCGCGGGTGATGATCGAGACGACCGCCGCGCCCTCGCCGTGCCGGCGCGCGCTGAGAACGATCCCCTCCTCGGTCCATTCCATTGCGTTCGGCTCCCGCGCGGCGCCTAGGCCTCGAAATCGAGTCCGAGCGCCTGGTAATGCTCGCGCTTCTCGATCCAGTCGGACTGCACCAGCACCTGCAGGAAGAGATGAACGCGGCGGCCGAGCATCTCGGCGAGCTCGTTCTGCGCCGCGACGCGCACCGCGCGCACCTGCTGGCCGCCTTTGCCGAGCACGATCGCCTTCTGGCTGTCGCGATCGACGACGATGGCGACTGCGATCTTCACGCTGCCGTCCTCGAATTCTTCCCAGAGCTCGGGGACGACGGTCAGCGCATAAGGCAGTTCCTGATAGAGCTGGCGGAAGAGATGCTCGCGCACGATTTCGGCGGCGAGAATCCGCATCGGCAGATCGGAGAGCTGATCCTCGGGGAAATGCCACGGGCCCTGCGGCATGCGCCCGACCAGTGACGCGAACAGATCGTCGGCACCGTCGCCGCGTTCGGCCGAAATCATGAACACATCGGAAAAGACGCCGGTCGCGAACATCGTATCGGCGATGCCGAGCAACTGCTCGCGCCGGATCAGATCGATCTTGTTCAAGACCAGCACGGCCTTGCGATCGTGATCGCGCAGCGACTGGATGATCGTATCGTTGTCGGCGAGCGGATCGCGCTTCGAGACGTCGACCACCAGCAGCACGACATCGGCATCGGCGGCACCGCGCCAGGCGGCCTTGACCATCGCGCGCTCGAAGCGGCGGCGCGCGGCGAAGATGCCGGGGGTATCGACGAAGATGAGCTGGGCATCGCCCGACACGGCGACGCCCATCACGCGCATGCGCGTCGTCTGCACCTTCGGCGAGACGATCGTGACCTTCGCGCCGACGAAGCGGTTGACCAGAGTCGACTTGCCGGCGTTCGGCGCACCGATGACGGCGACGAACCCGCAATGCCGGGTGCTGTCGGCGCTCTCCGGGATATCCGGGTTCTCAGGCGTCATTCGACATGACCGAGCGATGTCAGCATGGCTTGTGCGGCCGCCTGCTCCGCGATGCGGCGCGAGCGGCCCTCGCCGCGCTGCGGTGGCGCGCCGGCGACGCGAACCTCGACAACGAAATGCGGCGAATGGGGCGGGCCGCTGCGTTCGACGATGTCATAGTCCGGCAGTGGATGGCCGGCGCCCTGCATGCGCTCCTGCAATGAGGTCTTGGCGTCCTTCGGTGGCGTCGGATCGGCCGCCATCAAGGGCTGCCAGTGACGCTCTAGAAAACCGCGCGCGGCCTCGATGCCGGCATCGAGATAGATCGCCGCGATGATCGCCTCGCAGGCATTGGCGAGGATCGCGGGATTGTCGCGCGCCTCGGCGTTCTCGGCCGGTGCCGCGCGGATATGCGGGGCGAGATCGAGGGCGACGGCGACATCGGCCAGGGTCTCGCGACGCACCAAAGACGCGAACCGTCGCGCGAGCGCACCTTCGGGTTCGTCGGGATAGGCGCGATAGAGCATGTCGGAAACGACGAGACCGAGCACGCGATCGCCGAGAAATTCGAGCCGTTCGTTGCTGGGTATGCCGTCGCGCGCAGCGCTGCGATGGGTGAGCGCCGCCTGGAGCAGGCCCTGATCGCGAAATCGATGATCGAGCGTCTTCTGTAGCCGATCGAGTTCGGCCGTCACTTCACCGCCTCGAACAGCCGCTCGTAGCGGATCGAGGTGAACCAGGTCCAGGGCAGCAGCCATTCGGCGCTTTCGTCGGCGGAAAGGAACAGGAACTCGGCGGGGCCGATCAGATTTTCCGACGGCACAAAGCCGACCGCGTTCAGGACGCGGCTGTCCTGCGAATTGTCGCGATTATCGCCCATCGCGAAATAATGCCCCTCGGGCACCTCGAACGGACCGGCATTGTCGAGAAAACCGGTGTCGCTGCGCTCGATGATGCGATGTTCGACGCCGTTCGGCAGCGTCTCGATATATTGCGTATAGGTGACGCCGTTGGAATCGACGTAATCCTCGACCTGCCGGCGCTCGACCGCCACGCCGTTGATGTGGAGGATGCCGCCGATTGTCTGGATCGTGTCGCCGGGCAGGCCGATGATACGTTTGATGTAATCGGTCTTGTTGTCGCGCGGCAGCTTGAAGACCGCGACATCGCCGCGCGCGGGCATGGCTTCGAGAACCCGCCCGTCAAACAGGCCCGGACCGAACGGCAGCGAATAGCGGCTATAGCCGTAGGAAAATTTCGACACGAACAGATAGTCGCCGATCAGCAATGTCGGCAACATCGACCCCGACGGAATGTTGAAGGGTTCGTAAGCGAAGGTTCGGATCACGAGGGCGATCAGCACCGCATAGAAAACGGTGCGAAAGGTCTCGCGAAAGCCGCCGGTTTTTTTGGCTGCCATCGTGATGGGGTCCAACGCTTTGATTCGCGGGCTTGACGCGGCGGATCAAGCCAGCCCGGTTACGCCCTTGTCAAGGCTGGGAGGCCGCGCCCGCTTGTCACGGCTGGCGTCGCTCCGACCCGGTTTCCGCGCCCGGATCGGGCAGTGCCGAAATGATGACGAAGGCTTGTGCCTGCGGCCCGTCATCGGTCAGCGTGATGTCGATCTGGGCGATCATGCCGGCCGGCGTGAGCTCGGCCAGCCGGCGCGCCGCACCGCCAGTCAGACGCATGGTCGGCTTGCCCGATGACAGATTGACGACACCGAGATCGCGCCAGAAGACGCCGCGCGCGAAACCGGTGCCGAGCGCCTTCGAGCAGGCCTCTTTCGCGGCGAAGCGTTTGGCATAACTCGCGGCGCGGTTCGCCCGGCGATCGGACTTGGCGCGCTCGATATCGGTGAAGACCCGGTCGACGAACTTCTGGCCGAAGCGATCGAGCGTGCGCTCGATTCGTCGGATGTCGATGATGTCCTGGCCGATGCCGATGATCATGCGCGAGAGAGAGCTATCTTTTCGAAGACTGGCATCAGGCGCTGCGCTCGCCGCCGGCTTCCGCACGCGCGGTGTCCATCATCGAACGCATGCGCCGGATCGCGCTTTCGAGCCCGGAGAAGATCGCCTCGCCGACGAGGAAATGGCCGATATTGAGTTCGACGATGGTCGGGATCGCCGCGATGGGCCCGACCGTGTCGTAGGTGAGCCCGTGGCCGGCATGGCATTCGAGCCCGATCTGCTCGGCATAGGCGGCCGCCGCGATCAGACGCTCGAGATGACGGGCGCGCTCATGCCCCTCGGTATCGCAATAGGCGCCGGTGTGGAGTTCGACGATATCGGCATCGAGCGCCTTCGCGGCATCGAGCTGGCGCGGATCCGGTTCGATGAACAGCGAGACGCGGATACCGGCGTCGCGCAGCGCGCTCGTGAAGCGCGCAAGATGGTTATGACCGCCGGCGACATCGAGGCCACCTTCGGTCGTCCGCTCCTCGCGTTTCTCCGGCACGATGCAGGCGGCGTTCGGCTTGTAGCGCAGCGCGATGTCGAGCATCTCATCGGTCGCGGCCATTTCGAAATTGAGCGGCAGATCGATCTCGCGCGCGAGGCGTTCGATATCGTCATCGGAAATATGGCGCCGGTCCTCGCGCAGATGCGCCGTGATGCCGTCGGCACCGGCTTGCGCTGCCTGGCGCGCCGCGCGCACGGGATCGGGATGCCGGCCGCCGCGGGCGTTCCGGATCGTCGCCACGTGATCGATGTTTACGCCCAGTCTGAGAGTGCGCTTCATAGGGAACCTCCGCGACGCCCATGATACGGCTTCGCCCTGCGGATTGGGAAGCCGGCCGGTTAGGTAAAACGGACTTAACTGCGCCCCTTGTTGGCTGCCGTGCCTTGCCAACCGCCATCATGTGTTCGACCGAATGCAACGTCCCACCTGATTGTCATCGCCGGGCTTGACCCGGCGATCCATCGCGATGTGGGACTCCGCTTCGAACGGCCTAACCCATCCAGCACACAATGAATGACCGGCGTATCGGCACGGTGGATTGCCGGGTCAAGCCCGGCAATGACGAAGGAAAAATGTGCGTAACCTTCGGCTAACCCCGCGCGCGCTCGACCGAGTTGATCGACGGTGCCGCGCGCAAGGCGGCCATGATCTCGGTCAAATGGCGCACGTCGCGCACTTCAACATCGACCAGCATTTCGAAGAAGTCGGTTGAGCGGTTGGTGATCTTCAGGTTCGAGATATTGCCTTCGGCCTTGCCGATGATGGTCGAGAGATTGCCGAGACTGCCCGGCTCGTTCGAGAGGACGACGTGCAGGCGCCCGACATGCGGCTGGCTGCCGTCGTCGCTGCGCTCCCAGCCGACATCGAGCCAGCGCTCCGGCGTTTCGGCGAAGCTCTCCAGCGTGTCGCAGTCGATCGTATGGATCGTTACGCCCTTGCCGGTCGTGACGATGCCAACGATGCGATCGCCCGGCAGCGGATGGCAGCAGCCGGCGAAATGCACCGCCATGCCGGGAATGAGCCCGGTGATCGGGATCGCAAGCGCGCTCTTCTGCTTCTTGCGGCGATGCGCGAGCAGCGAGACGACGCCTTCCGGTTTGCGCTTGTTCTTCGCCGCCGGATAGACGGAATTCAGCACTTCGCGCGCGCCATGCAGCCCGGCGCCGACCGACGCGAACAGATCGTCCGCATTGTCGGCCTTGAATTTCTTCAGGACGCCGGCGATGCCCTTCAAGGTGAAATCGTAATTCTCGTGGCGGAACTCGCGCTCCAGCATGGCGCGGCCGAGCTCGATATACTGGCCGCGCTGCTGCTGGCGGACGAAGCGGCGAATGCGCGAGCGCGCCCGGCCGGTGACGACGAACCGTTCCCAGGTCGGCGACGGCGTCTGCGCCTTCGAGGTGACGATCTCGACCTGATCGCCGTTATTGAGCACGCTCGACAACGGCACGATACGGCCATTGAGCTTGGCGCCGACGCAGGTATCGCCGACCTGCGAATGGACCGCGTAGGCGAAATCGACCGGCGTCGCACCGCGCGGCAGCGCGATCAGGTCGCCCTTCGGTGTGAAGCAGAAGACCTGGTCCTGGAACATTTCGAGCTTGGTATGCTCGAGAAATTCTTCCGGACCCGAGGCGTGATCGAGAATATCGAGCAGCTCGCGCAGCCAGCGATATTGTCGGCCCTCCATATTGCGTTCGTCCTGCTTGTAGACCCAATGCGCGGCGACGCCGTATTCGGCGATATCGTGCATCTCGGCCGTGCGGATCTGCGCCTCGATGCGCTGGCGTTCGGGGCCGATCAGGCAGGTATGGAGCGAGCGATAATCGTTCGGCTTCGGCGTCGAGATGTAATCCTTGAAGCGGCCGGGCACCATTGAGTAATGCGCGTGCAAAAGACCCAGCGCCTGGTAGCAGTGCGGCACGTCGTCGACGACGATGCGGAACGCCATGATGTCGGAAAGCTGTTCGAACTCGACGTTCTTGCGCTGCATCTTGCGCCAGATCGAGTACGGCGCCTTCTCGCGGCCGGTGATCTTCGCCTCGATCCCGCCTTCCTTAAGGACGGTGTTCAGCTCGTCGATCACACGCCGCGTCCGATCGACGCCTTCCTTGCGCAGGAATTCGAGGCGGGTGACGATCGACTGATAGGCATCGGCATTGACTTCGCGGAACGAGAGATCCTCGAGTTCGTCCTTGAGCCGCTGCATGCCCATGCGTTCGGCGAGCGGCGCATAGATCTCCATCGTCTCGGCGGCGATGCGCTTGCGCTTCTCGGGATTGTCGATGTGATGCAGCGTCTGCATGTTGTGCAGGCGGTCGGCGAGTTTCACCAGCAGCACGCGGATGTCGTTCGACATCGCGAGCACCAGCTTGCGGAAATTCTCGGCGTGACGGGTATGGTCGGATTGCAGTTCGATCCGCGTCAGCTTGGTGACGCCATCGACCAGCCGGCCGATCTCGGGTCCGAACAGCCGCTCGATATCGTCGAGCGTCGCATCGGTATCCTCGACGGTATCGTGCAGCAGCCCGGTGATGATCGAGGCGCTGTCGAGCTTCATGCGGGCAAGAATTTCAGCGACGCCCAGCGGGTGCGAGAAATACGGATCGCCCGAGGCGCGCGATTGCGAGCCATGCGCCTTCATCGCAAAAACATAGGCGCGGTTGAGGCTGTCCTCATCCGCGCCCG
>JBBDWW010000361.1:0-15348 GCA_040902645.1 Dongiaceae bacterium
ATATCGACGGCGTGCTGCATGAATTTTCGTCGATCCCCGGCGTGCGCGAGGACGTGACCGACATCGTCCTCAACATCAAATCGATCGCGCTCAGGATGCATGGCGAAGGCCCCAAGCGTATGCGCCTCAAGGCCGAAGGCCCGGGCGAAGTGACCTGCGGCATGATCGAGACCGGCCACGACATCGAAATCATGAACCCCGATCTGGTCATCTGCACGCTCGACCAGGGCGCCAAGGTCACGATGGAATTCACCGTCGAGAACGGCAAGGGCTATGTCGCCGGCAGCCAGAACCGTGCCGAGGATGCGCCGATCGGGCTCATTCCGGTCGATGCCGTGTTCAGCCCGGTACGCCGCGTCTCGTACAAGGTCGACAACAGCCGCGTCGGTCAGGTGACGGACTATGACAAGCTTTCGCTGACGGTGCAGACCAACGGTGCGGTGACGCCCGAGGATGCCGTCGCGCTCGCGGCGCGTATTCTCCAGGACCAGCTCCAGCTCTTCATCAATTTCGAAGAGCCGCGCGCGGCCGAAGAAGAGAGCCATGCGCCGGAGATGCCGTTCAACAAGAACCTGCTGCGCAAGGTCGACGAGCTCGAGCTGTCGGTGCGTTCGGCGAACTGCCTGAAGAACGACAACATCGTCTATATCGGCGATCTCGTTCAGAAGTCGGAGCAGGAAATGCTGCGGACGCCGAATTTCGGCCGCAAGTCGCTCAACGAGATCAAGGAAGTGCTGGCCCAGATGGGGCTGTCGCTCGGCATGGAAGTGCCGGGATGGCCGCCGGAGAACATCGAAGATCTGGTGAAGCGGCTTGACGAGCCGTACTAAACGAAACGGGCCCGATCGGGCTCATCCTGCCGTTCATGGAGCATCCGGCGGTCCGGATGTTGGCGCGGCGGCAGGTTGTCGCAATCGGTTTCATTCGGGCAGCGACCCGCGATGAACCCGGCAGCAGGAAGAGGAGGGCGTCATGCGCCACGGTATCAGCGGTCGTAAACTCAATCGCACCAGTTCGCATCGCAAGGCGATGTTTCAGAACATGGCTGCGGCCCTCATTCGCCACGAGCAGATCAAGACGACGCTGCCCAAGGCGAAGGACCTGCGTCGGGTGGTCGACCAACTGATCACGCTCGGCAAGCGCGGCGATCTGCATGCGCGGCGCCAGGCCTGGTCGACGCTGCGCAACGATGCGCTCACGCAGAAACTCTTCAGCGCGCTCGCCGATCGCTACAAGGATCGCGCCGGTGGCTATACCCGTGTCATCAAGGCTGGCTTCCGCTATGGCGATGCGGCCCCGATGGCGGTGATCGAGCTGGTCGACCGCGATCCCGACGTGAAGGGCGTGGAAGACCGCGAGCGCTCGGCCGCGATGGCCGCCGCGGCGGCGGAGGATGGCGCAGCCTCCTGACCGAGGCCGCTTGCGATCCGGTTCGGCCGGGGTCCAGCAATATTCTGCTAGATTGGCGTCGCCGGCCGCGGGTCGGCCGCGGGCCCCGCAAACGCCAGGAAACCATGGCAGACGCGATCCGACATAGGAAAAGCTGCGGCCCGCTCGCCGCGCTCCTGCTCGTCTGCGCGATGGCGGCCCCGGCAGCGGCGCAGAGCGTCGTGCCGGACAGCCAGGAACAGATCACGCTGAGTTTCGCGCCGATCGTCCGGCAGACGGCGCCGGCAGTGGTCAATATCTATACCAGGCGCGTGGTCGAGAACCGCAGCTTCGGTTTGTTCGACGATCCATTTTTCCGGCGTTTCTTCGGTGAGGATTTCAATTTCGGCATCCCGAGCGAACGCGTCCAGAATTCGCTCGGCTCCGGCGTCATCGTGCGATCCGACGGGCTGGTGATTACCAACCATCACGTCGTCGCCGGCAGCGAGGAGATCACGGTCGTGCTGTCCGACGGCCGCGAATACGAAGCCGACCCGGTTCTGATGGACGAGCGCACCGACATTGCCGTGCTGCGGATCGATACGCGCGGCCAGGCCTTGCCGCATCTGCCGCTCGGCGATTCCGACGATCTCGAGGTCGGCGACCTGGTATTGGCGATCGGCAATCCCTTCGGCGTCGGACAGACGGTCACGAGCGGCATCATTTCGGCGCTCGCGCGCACGCAGGTCGGCGTCAGCGACTACCGCTTCTTCATTCAGACCGATGCGGCGATCAATCCCGGTAATTCTGGCGGCGCGCTGGTTGCGCTCGACGGCACGCTGGTCGGCATCAACACCGCGATCTTTTCGCGGCAGGGCGGCGGTTCGATCGGCATCGGTTTTGCCATCCCGGCCAATATGGTGGCGACGCTGATCGCAGCCGCCGAAACCGGCAATATCGTGATCCGTCCCTGGATCGGTGCCACCGGCCAGCCGGTGACCGCCGAGCTTGCCGAAGGATTCGGGCTCGACCGGCCGGGCGGCGTGCTGGTGAACGGACTGCATCCGGGTGGACCGGCCGAAAATGCCGGCATCGAAGTCGGCGACATCATTCTCGCGGTCAATGGCCGCGAGGTACTCGATCCGCAGGGCATGCGCTTCCGTCTTGCGACATTGGCGGTCGGCTCGCAGGCGGAGCTTCTCATTCTTCGCGACGGTCAGGAGATGCGCGTCGCCGTCGATCTGATCGCAGCGCCCGAAGATCCCCCGGCCGAGCGCACGGTAGTCGAGGGCCGCTCGCCGATGGAGGGCGCGACGGTCGCCAATCTCTCGCCGGCGCTTGCGGAAGAACTCGCGATGGATTCCTCATGGACCGGCGTCGCGATCCTCGGCGTCGATCCGGAGAGCACCGCCCGGCGGATGCGCTTTCGCGCCGGCGATATCATCCTCGAGGTCAATGGCGTCGCGATCGACAATGTTGCGACGCTGATCGATACGCTCGATGCCGGCGGCAGCCGCTGGCAGTTCACGATCAAACGCGGCGACCGGGTACAGACCTTCACCATCGGCTGAGGTGTCCTTGTCAACTTTGTTCGAATCCCAGGCGCCGCGCCCTCTCGCCGATCGGCTGCGGCCGCAGCGGATCGAGGAGGTGGTGGGCCAGGACCATCTGCTCGGTGCTGGCGGGCCGATCGGGCGGATGCTGGCAGCGGGGCGGCTTTCCTCGATGGTCCTCTGGGGGCCGCCGGGATCGGGCAAGACGACGATCGCGCGGTTGCTCGCCGAACGTACCAAGCTCGAATTCGTTGCACTCTCCGCCGTCTTCTCCGGTGTCGCCGATCTGCGCAAGGCCTTCGACGCGGCGCGTGAGCGCCGCCGCATTGGGCGCGGTACCTTGCTGTTCGTCGACGAGATCCACCGCTTCAACCGCGCGCAGCAGGACGGATTCCTGCCTTATGTCGAGGACGGCACGGTCATTCTTGTGGGTGCGACGACCGAGAATCCATCCTTCGAGCTGAATGCCGCGTTGCTGTCGCGCGCGCAGGTGTTCGTGCTGAACCGGCTCGACGACGAGGCGATGGAAACCCTGCTTGCGCGCGCCGAAGCGGCCGAGAACCGGCCGCTGCCGCTGACCGCGGATGCGCGCGCGGCGTTGCGCGCGATGGCGGATGGCGACGGGCGCTACCTGCTCAACATGGCGGAAGAGTTGTTCCTGCTGCCGGGCGGCAAGCCGCTCGATCCGACCGCGCTCACCGTTGCCGTGCAGCGGCGCATGCCGATCTACGACAAGGCGCAGGAGGGTCACTATAACCTGATCAGCGCGCTGCATAAATCGCTGCGCGGTTCGGATACCGATGCATCGCTCTATTGGCTCGCGCGCATGCTCGCGGGCGGCGAGGATCCGACCTACATCCTGCGCCGGCTGGTGCGCTTCGCGGTCGAGGATGTGGGCCTCGCGGAGCCCGATGCGCTGCCGCAATCGCTCGCGGCCTGGGACGCCTATGACCGGCTCGGCTCGCCCGAAGGCGAACTGGCGATCGCACAATGCGTGATCTACCTGGCGACCGCGCCAAAATCGAACGCCGCCTATCGGGCGTTCGGGGCCTCAACCCGCGCCGCGCAAGAAACCGGGTCGCTGATGCCGCCCAAACATATCCTGAATGCGCCGACGCGGCTGATGAAGGAACTCGGCTACGGCTCAGGCTATGAATACGATCACGATGCGCCCGATGCATTCTCGGGGCAGAATTACTTTCCCGAGGGGATGGCGCGCCAGCAGTTCTATCAACCGGTCGAGCGCGGCTTCGAACGCGAGATTCGCAAGCGGCTGGATTACTGGGCGAAGCTGCGCGACGAGCGCGCCAATCGCGACGGCGATTGAGGCGGGCGAAGGAGAGGCGGCGATGGGCATCAACATGATTGCGGCGGTCGCGGCCGGCGGTGCGCTCGGCGCGGTGGCACGCTATATGCTCAATATCCAGATCGGGCATTGGGCCGGCACCGGCTTTCCTTGGCACACGCTTGCGGTGAACATCATCGGCTGCGCGATCATGGGTGTGCTGACCGAACTGTTCGCATTGACATGGTCGCCGAGCCTTGAACTGCGTGTTTTTCTGACAGTCGGTGTGCTGGGCGGCTTCACGACCTTTTCCGCCTTCTCGCTCGACGCCATGCTGCTGATGGAGCGCAACGCCTGGGTCCCGGCCTTCGCTTACATCGCCGGATCGGTGCTGCTTTCTTTGGCCGGGTTCTTTGTGGGGATGCGGCTGGTGCGCCTGGTGATGGTGTGAGCGAAGTCCGTTCGATCCGCGTTGAAGACGACGAAGCGGCGCTCCGGCTTGATCGCTGGTTTCGCCGGCATTTCCCCGGTGTCACGCATGGCCGGCTCGAAAAGCTGCTGCGTACCGGCCAAATTCGTGTCGACGGGCGGCGGGCGAAATCGAATCACCGGCTCGAACCAGGCCAGATGATTCGGGTGCCGCCGCTCGATTCCGACGCCGAAACGGGCCCGGTCCGGGCCGCGCCGATCGAGATCGACAAACATGAGGCGGCGGCGATCCGCGCCCGCGTGCTGCATCGCGACCGCGACTGTCTGGTGATCGACAAGCCGGCGGGATTACCGGTACAGGGCGGGCCGGGCATCCGTGTGCATCTCGATGCGCTGCTCGACGCGCTTGAGTTCGATGCCGACGAGCGGCCGCGCCTCGTCCATCGACTCGATCGCGACACCAGCGGCGTTCTGGTGCTGGCCCGCCATGCGCGGGCTGCGGCGTTCATTGCCGAGGCGTTTCGCCGGCGCACGGCGCGCAAGCTCTATTGGGCGATCACGGTCGGCGTACCGGCGCCGCCGGCCGGCCGGATCGATGCGCCGCTCGAGAAACGTGCCGGTCCGCAGGGCGAGCGCATGGTCGCCGGCGAAGGCGGGCAATCGGCCATCACGGACTATCGCGTACTCGATCGCGCGGCGACCGCCGCCGCCTTCGTAAAATTGATGCCGCATACCGGGCGGACGCATCAGCTTCGCGTGCATTGCGCGGCGATCGGTACGCCGATCCTGGGCGATGGCAAATATGGCGGTGCCGCAGCCCATATTTCGGGCGGCGAGATCGCCGCACAACTGCATCTGCATGCGCGGGCGATCGAGCTGCCGAAAATGGACGGTGGCGTGCTGCGGGTGGTCGCGCCGTTGCCCCCGCACATGCGCGATGCATTCCGCTTCTTCGGTTTCGAAGCCGGACCCGCGCGCGTGCGCGCCGAGGATTTCGAGGCATGAGCGAGGCTGCGGGCCAGACGGGTCCGGCGTTCCGCCTTGTCGTATTCGATTGCGACGGAACACTGGTCGACAGCCAGCACAGCATCGTGGCGGCGATGAACATCGCCTTCGAAGATGCCGGTCTCGACGAACCCGATGCGGCGGCGGTGCGGCATGTGGTGGGCCTCGCGCTCGAAGAGGCGATTGCGCGGCTGTTGCCGCGCGCCATTCCCGAACAGCATCGCCAGGTGGCGGCCGCCTATCGCCGCGCCTTTCACATCCTCCGGCAGCGGCCCGATTATCAGGAGCTGTTGTTCCCCGGGATACGCGAGGTGATCGAAGGGCTCGAGCGCGCGGGATCGCTGCTCGGCGTCGCGACCGGCAAGAGCCGGCGCGGTCTGATAGCGACGCTGGAACGGCACGGGCTGCGCGACAAATTCGTGACATTGCAGACGGTCGACGACAATCCCGGCAAGCCGGCGCCGGATATGCTGCTCCGTGCGATGCGCGAAACCGGCGCGGAACCGGCACAAACCGCCATGATCGGCGATACGATCTACGATCTGGAGATGGCGCGCCGTGCAGGAACGGCTGCCATTGCCGCCACTTGGGGCTATCATGACGTTGCCGAGCTCGGGCCCCATGCGGATGCTGTCGCC
Source organism: Dongiaceae bacterium (assembly GCA_040902645.1). Classification (GTDB taxonomy): domain Bacteria; phylum Pseudomonadota; class Alphaproteobacteria; order Dongiales; family Dongiaceae; genus JAWXBK01. Next base: position 6,279 of record JBBDWW010000361.1, read on the forward strand.
GAATCGCCGGCGGCCCTGCTATCAGTCATCGAGATTCTTTCCGGGAGGTTCTCATGCGTCTCCGAACAATCCTGATCGCCGTTGTCGTCGTGCTGGTCGGGCTGGTGGTTACCGGCTATGCGATCCTGAAATCGCTCGACCTGAACGACTACAAGGCGGTGCTCGCCGAGAAGGTCAAGGAGGCGACGGGCCGCGATCTGACGCTGGCCGGCGACATCGAGCTTGAGATTTCGTTCACGCCGCGCCTCGCGGTCAATGGCGTGAGCTTTGCCAATGCCGAATGGGGCAGCGGTGCCGAGATGGCGACGGTCGAGCGGCTCGAGGCGCAGGTCGATCTGATCCCGCTTCTCTCGAGCGAAGTGCGGATCAACCGTTTCGCGCTGATCGGCGCAGATATTTTGCTCGAGACCGACGCCAACGGCATGCCGAACTGGGGCCTGCCGGGCGCGGCCGATGGCGGCACCGAGACCTCGGGTGCGGCCGGCGGCGCCGATTATGATTTCGCGATCGACGAAATCGCGATCGAACGGGCGCGCGTCACCTACCGCGACGGCGCGACCGGCGAGACGCAGGTCGTCGCCATCGAGTCCCTGACAGCGTCCGCTGCCAGCGCCGCCGACCCGATCGCGATTGCGTTCGCTGGCACGCTGAACAATAGCCCGATCTCGGCCAACGGTACGATCCCGAGTATCAACGCGATGCGTGCGGGCGGGACGATGCCGATCGATCTCACCCTCGAAGGCGGCGGTGCGGTGATTACCGCGAAGGGTGCGGTCAGTCCTGAGGCGTTCGACGTTGCGCTCACGGCCGGCGGTGCATCGCTCGCCGATCTCGGCGCGCTGAGCGGCGCCGTTTTGCCGCCGCTCGGGCCGTACAGCCTTGCCGCCCATGTCACCAATCCCGATGGCGTCTATCACCTTGGCGGGCTCGAACTGAGGATGGGCGAGAGCACGCTGACCGGCAAAGCGAGCGTTGCGCTCGGCGGGAGTCGGCCGCGCGTGACCGCCGATTTGCAATCGACGTTGCTCGATCTCAAGGATTTCGGCATCGAACCGCCTGCGGCGGGCGAAGGCGAAGGCACCGGCGACGAGGATGGCGACGGGCGGTTGTTCCCGGATGATCCGCTGCCGCTCGACGGGCTGCGTATGGTCGACGCGACTGTGACGTTTACCGGCACACGCGTGATCAAGGAGCCGGTGACGCTCGAGAATGTCGCGGCCGATCTCGTCCTGGAGAATGGGCGCCTGACGATCAACGGCATCAACGCCGATCTCGCCGGCGGCCAGCTCGGTATCGTGGGGATCATCGATTCCAGCCAGGCACCGGCGGGTGTGTCGCTGCAGATCGTCAGCCATCAGGTCGAGGCGGGGGCGTTGCTGCAGACCTTCGTCGGCTCGGAAGCGCTGACCGGCGGGCGGGTCAATATGAATGTCGATATCGCCGGCAGCGGCAATTCGATTCGCGAGATCATGGCGAGCCTGGGCGGGGCGACCAATTTCGAAATGGGCGCCGGCCAGATCAATGACCGGTTCGCGCGGATCGTCCTGTCGGACCTGTTCGAGCTGATCGCGGCGGGCGGTGCCGGCGGGACCAATCTGAATTGCGTCGTGAGCCGGTTCGATATCGCGGGCGGCATTGCCGAGAGCACGGCGCTGGTACTCGACACCAACGGCGCCACGATCATCGGCAGCGGCCAGATCGATCTGCGCGAGGAGCGGCCGGATCTGCGGCTGGTGCCGAATGCGAAGCAGACCAATCTTGCCAATCTGGCGATCCCGGTGCGGATCCAGGGCACGCTGGCGAAACCGCAGGTCGGACCGGACGCGGCGGCGATGGCAGAGGGTCTGATCGGCTCCGTGGGCAGCGTCGGCGGCGGCGTGTTCGATGTCTTGGCGGGCGTGACGGGCGTCGGCACGACGAGCGGCACCAGCGATGCCGCGGCCAGCGACAATCCCTGCGTGGCGGCGCTCGAAGGCACCGGCACCGCGGAGGCGGCACCGACACCGAGCGCGACCGATCTGGTCACAGAAGGCGCGGAGCAGATGCTCGACGGCGCGGGGACAGCGGGCGAAGGAATCGGGCAGGGCGCCGGCGAAGTCCTCGAAGATGCCGGCGAGGCGATCGAAGGGCTGTTCGGCAACTGATCGCGCGCAGTCCCGATCGACGGTTCTACAAGACCGCCGGCATCGCTGCGCGCGGGGGCGGCTATGCCGTGCTGCTCGACGACCGGTCGGTCAGGACCCCGGCCAAGATCGAGCTTGTGCTGCCGAGCCGGGCATTGGCCGAGGCGATCGCCGCGGAGTGGCAGGCCCAGGGCGACAAGATCGATCCGGCCAGCATGCCGTTGCTGCAACTCGCCAACACCGCCATCGACCGGGTGACGCCCGATCCGGCCAAGATCGTTGCCGAGATCCTGGCCTATGCCGAGACCGACCTGGTCTGCCATTGGGCACCGGAGCCGGCCGAACTGCTCGAACGGCAACGCCAGATCTGGCAGCCTCTGCTCGATTGGGCGGCCCTCGCCTGCGATGCCCCGCTGCAGCCCGTCAGCGGCTTCGTCGCGTCACGGCAGGCCGAGGCCGCTCTCGCGTCGCTGCGGTCGCTGATCGAAGCCCAGGCGCCATTCCGGCTGACCGGCCTGCATCTGCTGACGATCGTGACCGGCTCGATGGTCGTTGCGCTCGCCGTTCTCGCGGGGCGTCTCGATGCGGACGGGGCGTGGGCGGCCGCCCAGCTTGAAGAGGATTACCAGATCGAGCGCTGGGGCGAGGATCCGCTGGCAATCGAGCGTCGCCGCGGCGTTCGGGCGGATCTGGACGCCGCCGTCCGGTTTGTCGCCCTGCTGGGGCCGCCTGGCCTCTAAGCGCGGGCCTACAAGCCGGCCGATTTCAGTTTTCTTGCAGGGCTCATGGTGGTAATTCCCCAAAGGGTCGGGGCGTTAATTCTGTCATAAAACTGTAACAAAAGGCACACATGCGGGAAATCCTTCACCAGCTCGAGCTCAAGCGGGCGGCGGCCAGGGCGGGGGGCGGCGCACGCCGGGTCGAGGCGCAGCATGCCAAAGGCCGCCTCACGGCCCGGGAGCGGATCGAACTCCTGCTCGACGATGGCAGCTTCGAAGAATGGGACATGTTCGTCGAACATCGCTCCGCCGATTTCGGGATGCACGACCAGCGCATTCCGGGCGACGGGGTGGTGACCGGACACGGCACGATCAACGGGCGTCTGGTTTTCGTGTTCAGCCAGGATTTCACCGTCTTCGGTGGTTCGCTCTCCGAAGCCCATGCCGAGAAGATCTGCAAAATCATGGATCAGGCGATGCGCGTCGGCGCGCCGGTCATCGGCATCAACGATTCCGGCGGCGCGCGGATCCAGGAAGGCGTCGCTTCGCTGGCCGGCTATGCCGAAGTATTCCAGCGCAACATCATGGGTTCCGGCGTGGTGCCGCAGATCTCGCTGATCATGGGACCCTGCGCCGGGGGTGCTGTCTATTCGCCGGCGATGACCGACTTCATCTTCATGGTGAAGGATTCGTCCTACATGTTCGTGACCGGGCCCGATGTCGTAAAAACGGTCACGCATGAGACAGTGACGCATGAAGAGCTGGGCGGTGCGCTGACGCACAGCACGCGCTCCGGCGTTGCCGATCTCGCCTTCGAGAACGATGTCGAAGCGCTGCTGCAAATGCGGCGCTTCATCGATTTCCTGCCGCTCTCGAACCGCAGCGGATTGCCCATCCGACCGACCGCGGATCCGGCCGACCGAATGGATTATTCGCTGGATACGCTCATTCCGGCCAATCCGAACAAGCCCTACGACATGAAGGAATTGATCTTCAAAACGGTCGACGAAGGCGATTTCTTCGAATTGCAGCCCGGCTATGCCGGCAACATCATCATCGGGTTCGGCCGCATCGAAGGCTCGACCGTCGGTATCGTCGCGAACCAGCCGACGGTCCTTGCCGGTTGTCTCGACATCGATTCCTCGCGCAAGGCGGCGCGGTTCGTCCGCTTCTGCGATTGCTTCGGGATTCCGATCATGACCTTCGTCGACGTGCCGGGCTTTCTGCCGGGCACCGCGCAGGAGTATGGCGGCATCATCAAGCATGGCGCCAAGCTGCTGTTCGCCTATGGCGAGGCGACCGTGCCGAAGGTGACGGTCATCACCCGCAAGGCCTATGGCGGCGCCTATGACGTGATGAGCTCGAAGCATCTGCGCGGTGACGTCAATTACGCCTGGCCGACGGCCGAGATAGCAGTGATGGGGCCGAAAGGGGCGGTCGAAATCATCTTCCGATCGGATATCGGGGATGTCGGCAAAATTGCGCAGCGCACCGAGGAATACCGCACAAAATTTGCGACGCCGTTCGTTGCCGGCGCGCGCGGCTTCATCGACGATGTCATCATGCCGCATTCGACGCGCCGGCGGGTCGCGCGCGCGCTCGCGATGCTGCGCAACAAGAAGCTGGAGAATCCGTGGAAGAAGCACAACAACATTCCGTTGTGAGTACCGCAGCCGGGCCCGAAGCACAGGCGCTCGAAGAAGCGGTTCGCGCGCAGTCCTTCTGGTATCACAAGATTGCGTTGCCCGGCGGCGTGGTCACGCCCGGCTGGGCGCCGATCGATCCGGATAAATATGGCGTCCCGGCCGATCTCACCGGCAAGCGCGTGCTCGATATCGGGGCCTGGGATGGCTACTGGACGTTCGAAGCGCTGAAGCGCGGCGCGCGCCAAGTGGTGGCGATCGACGATTTCTCCGATCTCTTGGGAAAAAGCGGGCCGAAAGAACGGCACGCCTGGCAGACGTTCGATCTGTGCCGCGCCGCACTCGGCTGGTCGGAAGATCGCTGCACGCGCATGGAAATGACGATCTACGATTTGTCCGAAGAAAAACTCGGTCGTTTCGACGTCGTTTTCTTTTTCGGCACGCTCTACCACCTCCGCCATCCGTTGCTCGCGCTCGATCTCATATCGGCCGTAACCGATGAGATGATCTGCGTCGAGAGCGCGATCCTGAACGACTTCAGTGCCTACGGTAAGGGACTGCTCCATGGGTACGGCGACCAGATGGTGATGGAATTCTATCCACGGAGCGAATATGGCCAGAACGATTCGAACTGGTGGGTGCCGACGCTGAAGCTGCTCGCGCATATGATCGGATGCGCCGGATTCAAGCATGTCGAGGCCTGGAAGCTCGCGGAGAAGCCGGCGAATCTCGCCGAATGTCGTGGGTTTGCGAGGGGCTGGAAGATTCGGCGACCCAAATCATCCGGGCCGGCCGCGATCTCCGGCTGACAGCAACCGATCGGGTGAAATGAACGTGGCCGCACCCACTTCCCAGGATCTCCGGATTCGGGCGTCGATCAATTCGCCGATTGCGGATCTTGTGCCGGGCTGGTTCGACCCGGGGCGGGAGGACGGACGGTTGCGATTGCATGTCGGCGGCGCGTTTCCGCGTGCCGGCTGGAAGATCCTCAATATTCAGCCCGGCCCTCGCGTCGACTTCGTCGACAATTGCTGCGATCTCTCCCGGTTCGCTACGGGGTCGGTTTCTACGATCTACGCCTCGCATGTCCTCGAACATCTCGGTTTCCGCGAGGCGCTGCCGCGCGCGCTGATAGAAATACGTCGCGTCCTCAATCCCGGCGGCCCGTTTCTCATGAGCGTCCCGGATCTCGCAGTGCTGAGCCGACTGTTCCTCGACGAACGGCTCGACGCGCAAGAACGGATGACCGCGATGATGATGATGTTCGGCGGCCAGATCGACGAGCATGATTTCCATCATGTCGGCCTGTATCGAGAGTTCGTGGCCGACCTGCTTGCCGGTGTCGGATTCAAGACCGTCCATCAGGTGGCACGGCTCGGCATCTTTCCGGATTCGAGCGACGCGATGCTGCACGGGCAGAGCATCAGTCTCAATTTGATCGTCAGTTGAAACGATGACCTTAAAATTGGGACCAAGCGGCGTAGTCCCCAAAGCGGATAAGGACGATCCGGTCCGCCTGCATATCGGCGGTCGCCAGGTCAAGCCAGGTTGGAAGATTCTCGACATCAGGCCAGGCCCGCATGTCGATTTCGTCGGCCGTTGCACCGATCTCTCGCGTTTCGCCGACGGCAGTGTCGCCAGCGTCTATTCGGCGCATGTGTTCGAGCATCTCGGCTTTCGCAGCGAGTTGCCGCAGGCATTGGCCGAGGTGCGACGCGTGCTTGCGAGGGGCGGGCAATTCTGCATCAGCGTGCCCGACCTCGACCGCCTCTGTCGCCTGTTCATTCGGCCGGACCTGCCGCTCGATCTCCGCATCCGAGTTGTCAAAATGATCTTCGGCCAGCAGGCGCATGAATTCGACTTTCACAAATTCGGATTCTCGTTCGAGACACTGACGTTTCATCTGGCTCAGGCCGGATTCACCAAAGTGACGCAGGTTCGCGAATTCGATTTGTTCGAGGACAGCAGCCGGCTCGCCGTCGAAGGCACGCCGATCAGCGTCAATATCATCGCCGAATAGACGGGAAACGGGACAAGAATGTTCAAGAAGATCCTGATCGCCAATCGCGGCGAAATTGCCTGCCGCGTTATCCGGACAGCGCGCGCCATGGGCATCAAGACGGTCGCTGTCTATTCCGAACCCGATGCCGATGCGCTGCACGTGCGCGAGGCGGATGAGGCGATCCTGATCGGCCCGGCCGCATCGTCGCAAAGCTATCTCGCCATCGACCGGATCGTCGAAGCGGCGCGCGAGACCGGCGCCGATGCGATCCATCCGGGCTACGGGTTCCTGTCCGAGAACACGAAATTTGCCGTGGCCCTCGACAAGGCCGGGATCGTCTTCATCGGACCACCCGCGTCGGCGATCGCGGCGATGGGGGACAAGATCGAATCCAAGAAGCTTGCGGAGAAGGCCGGGGTCAACAGCGTACCCGGGCATCTGGCGCCGATCGCCGATGCGGACGAGGCGCGGCGTATCGCCCGGACGATCGGCTATCCGGTGATGCTGAAGGCATCGGCCGGCGGCGGCGGCAAGGGTATGCGCATCGCGCGCAGCGACGAAGAAATCGAGGACGGTTTTCGCGGCGCGACCAACGAGGCGCGCACGGCCTTCGGCGACGATCGCGTGTTCGTCGAGAAATATATCGAACAGCCGCGGCATATCGAGATCCAGGTGCTGGCGGATGCGCACGGCAATGTGATTTTCCTCGGCGAGCGGGAATGTTCGATCCAGCGCCGCCATCAGAAGGTGATCGAAGAGGCGCCGAGCCCGTTCCTCGATTCACGCACGCGGAGCGCGATGGGCGCGCAGGCGGTCGCTTTGGCGAAGGCGGTCGGCTACCGCTCGGCGGGCACCGTCGAGTTCATCGTTGATGCCGAGCGTAATTTCTATTTCCTCGAGATGAACACGCGCCTGCAGGTCGAGCATCCGGTGACGGAGATCGTGACGGGTCTCGATCTGGTCGAGCTGATGATCCGCATTGCCGCCGGCGAGAAGCTTCCGATCAAGCAGAAGGATGTGACCCTGCAGGGCTGGGCGATTGAAGCGCGGGTCTATGCCGAAGATCCGGCGCGGGGCTTTCTGCCCTCGATCGGGCGCCTCGTGAAATATCGCGAGCCGCCGACCGGCGGTGCAATCCGGATCGATAGCGGCGTCTACGAGGGCGCCGAGATCGGCATGAATTACGATCCGCTGGTCGCCAAGTTGATTGCCAGCGGGCGCGACCGTCAGGAGGCGATCGCCAATCTGCGCGAAGCGCTCGACGGGTTCGTGATCGAGGGGATCGGACACAATATCCCGTTTCTGGCGGCGCTCGCCGGCCATCCGCGATTTGCGGCGGGCGATCTCACGACGAACTTCATCGCCGAAGAGTTCCCCGGCGGGTTTGCCAGCGTCGTCCCCGACGAGGCGCAAGCGCGGCTACTAGTATCGGTCGGCGCCGTCATTCACCACCAGCTTGGCTTGCGCGAACAGCGTATCAGCGGCCAGCTGCGTGTGCCGCTGGCGCGCGGCGGCGCAGAATGGGTCGTGCTGCTCGGCGACGACGGCGAATACCGCGTCACCGTGGTCGAGACCGCGGACGGGTTTGCGGTGATCGACAGGAAGGCGAGCCACGAGGTCGCGAGCGATTGGCGGGCCGGGGAATCCTTGTTCCGCGGCCGGATCGATGCACGGCCGGTCACAGTTCAGATCGTCCACAGCGGCGTGGGTTATCGCCTGATCCATGGCGGTGTATCGATCCTGCTCAAGATCCTGAGCCCGCGCGCCGCCGAGTTGCAGCGGCTGATGCCGATCAAGGCGGCGCCGGATCTGTCGCGCTTCCTGCTTTCGCCGATGCCGGGGCTGCTGATCTCGCTGGCAGTCGCCGAGGGCGATATCGTCAAGGCGGGGCAAGAGCTCGCGGTCGTCGAGGCGATGAAAATGGAGAATATCCTGCGCGCGACCACGGACGGGCGCGTCAACAAGGTGCTGGCAGAATCCGGCGCGAGCCTCGTCGTCGATCAGCCGATCCTCGAATTCGCGCCATGAAGATCGTTCGGGCCGTCATGACCGGCGAGGTGCAGGGCGTGTGGTTTCGCGCCTGGACCATCGAGGAGGCGACGAAACGGGGTTTGCGCGGCTGGGTCCGCAACCGCAGGGACGGCAGCGTCGAGGCGCTGTTCGCAGGCGATCCGGCCCGGGTCGATACGATGTTGGCGGCCTGCCGCGAAGGCCCGCCGATGGCGCAGGTGGAGAATGTCGAAATCCACGAGGCCGGCGGCGAGAAGGTTCCGGACGGTTTCGATCAGCGGCGGACTGCGTAGGAGCCGATCGCCGCAGCGCTGGGATCGGCAAACACCTCGTCGAAAGTTTCTTTCAGCGCGCGATCGAGCGCCGCCATGTCGGCATCGACCCCCAATGCCCGGAGGGAGGTCACGCCATAGGGCGTGGCATCGCTCGCATGGATGCCGCAGGGCACGATCCCGGCATAATGCGTGAGGTCGGGGTCGAGATTGATCGAGATGCCGTGAAAGGTCACCCAGCGCCGCAGTCGCACGCCGATCGCGGCGATCTTGTCCTCGCGTTCCCCGTCCGGTCGGACGA
>JBBDWW010000362.1:0-15308 GCA_040902645.1 Dongiaceae bacterium
CGGGCAAAGCCTGACGGTGGCGGAACCGGGCGGGATCGGGGCCTTCGACATCGTGGTTGCGGGCGATTACCGGCTCGAGTCAGCGGGGCAGGTCCGGATCGACGGGTTTCCGCTGCAGCCGGGTGCGACGGTGCGGCTCGAGGCGGGTGCCCATGAATTTCGGGCCGGACCGGAGATGACCGAAGCGCTGCTGCGCTGGGCCGATCTCGGAGAGGTACCCGAAGCCGAGCCGGTCGGGCTGCTGGAGTTTTTTGGCGTCGACCGTGGCGCGGCGCAGGCGGCACAGATGCATATCCGGCGTGGATTCAAACGCTACGGGCGCGGATCGGGGGGCGGAATTTGAAGCTGATCGTCCAGATTCCCTGCTTCAACGAAGCGGAAACGCTGCCGGCGACGATCGCCGCCATTCCGCGCCGCATCGCCGGCATCGATCGCGTCGAGATCCTGGTGATCGACGACGGCTCGAGCGACGGCACATCCGATATCGCACGGGCGCATGGTGCGGATCATGTCGTGCGCCATTCGCGCAATCGCGGGCTGGCGGCGAGCTTTGCCACGGGTATCGATGCCTGTCTGACGCGCGGCGCCGATATCATCGCCAACACCGACGGCGACAATCAGTATGAGGGGGCCGATATTGCCTTGCTGGTGCAGCCGATCCTCGAGGGCCGTGCCGATATCGTCATCGGCGATCGCCAGACCGCCACCGTCGAGCATTTTTCGCGCACCAAGCGTCTCCTTCAATCGCTCGGCAGTCGCATCGTGCGCCTGCTCTCGCGCACCGACGTGCCCGATGCGGTTTCCGGCTTTCGCGCCATCTCGCGCGAGGCCGCACTCAGGCTGAATATCGTTTCGGGTTTCAGCTACACGATCGAGATGCTGATCCAGGCCGGGCGCAAGCGCATGGCCATCGTCTCCGTGCCGGTGCGCACGCGGCCGGTCGCCCGCGAATCACGCCTGTTCAAGACGATTCCCGGATTCCTGCAGCAATCGCTCGCGACCATGCTGCGCATCTATGCGATGTACCGGCCGCTCAAGCTGTTTGCATTGGCGGGTGCCGTGCTGCTGCTGATCGGGCTCGTGCCGATCCTGCGCTTTCTCTGGTTCTATGCGCAAAGCGATGGCGGCGGGCATGTCCAGTCGCTCATCCTCGGCGGCGTGCTGGTGACGATCGCCGCGTTCGTCTTCCTGATCGGTCTGGTCGCCGATCTGATCGGCTTCAACCGGCAACTTCTGGAAACGACGCTGGCCAAGGTTCGTGGCCTCGAACTCCAGCTCGCGCGCATGGAGCGCGCCGCCGGGTCCTCCCAAGCCGGGTCCTCCCAAGCCGGGTCCTCCCAAGCCGGGTCCTCCCAAGCCGGGCCGGCCGGTGGGGAAGGGGCCGCGGGACGCCCGGCTGGCGTGGCGGAGAACCAGGCCCGAGACCCGGCCGCAGACCGGGCGGCCGGGCCGCGCTGAGCGGCACCCGAACCGGATAAACCGGACCCGTCCGGCCGAACCGGCGCCTGCTCGCTGCGACATATTGGGGCGCCTTTCTGACCTCGCCTGTCGCCGCTAGGATGCCGCCGCCGGGCCGGGCAACCGGCGCGGCGCGGGCCATCGCAGGCGCCAACCAGGGGGCGGTAACGACATGCAGAGCGGGATGCAGACCCACGCGCGGGTGGTGGTGATCGGCGGCGGCGTGGTCGGCGTCTCGGTGCTTTACCATCTCGCCCGGCGCGGCTGGCAGGACGTGATGCTGATCGAGCGCTCCGAGCTCACCTCAGGCTCGACCTGGCATGCGGCGGGCGGCATGCACACGCTGAACGGCGATGTGAACATGTCGTTCCTGCAATCCTACACGATCAAAATCTACGACGAGATCGAGCGCGAATCGGGCCAGAGCTGCGGCATCCATCGCGTCGGCTGTCTCTATCTCGCGGCGACCGAGGCGCGGGCCGATTTTTTCAAGGCGGAGCGCGCGAAGGCGCATTATCTCGGCCTCGATCTCGACTTCATGTCGCTCGACGAGGTGGCGAAGATCCATCCGCTGGTCGATCTCAGCCACTTCCGCACCGCCTTGTTCGACCCGAATGACGGGCATGTCGATCCGAACGGCGTCACCAACGCCTATGCCAAAGCGGCACAGAAGCGCGGCGCGAGTATCGTGCTGCGCAATCCGGTCAAGGAACTGCATCAGAAGCCGGACGGTGGCTGGTCCGTGGTGACCGAACAGGGCACGGTCGAGGCGGAGTATGTCGTCAATGCCGGCGGACTGTGGGCACGCGAGATCGGCCGCATGGCCGGTATCGAACTGCCGATCGTGCCGATGGAGCATCAATATATCCTGACCAACGATCTGCCGGAGATCGAGGCGCTCGACCGCGAGCTGCCGATGGCGATCGATTTCGAGGGCGAGAGCTATTCGCGCCAGGAGCGGCGCAGTTTCCTGATCGGCACCTACGAGCAGGATGCGCGGCATTGGGCGGTCGACGGCACGCCGGCCGATTTCGGGCATGAATTGTTGCCGCCGGATCTCGACCGCATCGCCGATCTGATGGCGATCGCGATGGAGCGCTTTCCGTTGCTCAAGAACGGCGGCATCAAGCGCGTGGTCAATGGCGGCATGGTGTTTGCGCCCGACGGCAATCCGATCATCGGGCCGGTCAGGGGCTTGCGGAATTATTTCTGTGCCTGCGGCGTGATGGCCGGTTTCAGCCAGGGCGGCGGCGTCGGCCTCGCGGTCGCGAACTGGATCGTCGACGGCGAACCGGGCATGGACGTGTTCGCGATGGACGTCGCGCGCTTCGGCGAATTCGTGACGCAGGATTTTCTGCTCACCAAGACCGAGGAGAATTATCGCCGCCGCTTCATGCTGACTTTTCCGAACGAGGAGCTACCGGCCGCGCGACCGGGCAAGACGACGCCGGTTTATCCCAGCCTCAAGAAAGAAGGTGCGGTGTTCGGCATGGCCTTCGGCCGCGAATACCCGCTCTGGTACGGCAAGAAGGGTGGAACTACCGTCGAGACGCCGTCATTTCGCCGCTCGAATGCGTTTCCCTTCGTCGACGAGGAATGCCGCGCGGTACGCGAAGCGGTCGGCATCTGGGAGACCTCGACCTATTCCAAGTTCGAGATTGCCGGGCCGCACGCCGCCGAATGGCTGGACAGCCTGGTCGCGAACAAATTGCCGTCGCGGCCGGGCCGCACAATTCTCTGCCCGGTGCTGACACCAACCGGCCGCGTCGCCGGCGATCTGACTGTCACGCGCCTCGAGAGCGAGCGATTCCTGCTGGTCGGCTTGGGCAGCGCCGAGGAATATTATCGCCGTCTGTTCACATCGCTGCAGTCCGATCTGCTACCCGGCCGTAGCGGCGTCGAGATCGTCGATGTGACCGAGACATTGTGCGGTTTCTCGATCACCGGTCCCCGCGCGCGCGATCTGCTCGCCGCCGTGACGCAGCGCGATGTGTCCGATCACGAGTTTCCGTTTTTGTCTGCCACGTACCTGGCGATCGGCAATGCGCAGCCGCTGGTTGTGCGGATCTCCTTCACCGGTGAGTTGGGTTACGAGCTCTATATGCCGGAGGCCGAACAGCTCACTGTCTACCGCGCGCTGGTCGAAGCCGGGCGCGATTTCGATCTCAAGCATTTCGGCGTGCGCGCCCTCAATTCGCTGCGGCTCGAAAAGGGTTACGGCTCCTGGGGTCGCGAATACACGATGGATTACACGCCCTTCGAGGCATCGCTCGGCCGTTTCGTGCGACCGGAGAAGGGCAGCTTCATCGGCCGCGATGCCGCACACGCGATGGCGGGTACGACACCCGCGCGTCGCCTCGCTCTGTTCGCAATCGACGGCGATGAGGCGGATCCAATGGGCGGCGAGCCTCTTTTCCATCGCGGGCGCTGCGTCGGACGCCTGACCTCCGGCGGTTACGGCCATTGGGTCCAGAAGAGCCTCGGGCTCGGTTATCTGCCATCCGAGGCCGCGTCGGATGGCAAGGAATTCGAGGTCGAAATCCTCGGCCGCCGTCGCCATGCCGAATTGCTCGACCGCCCGCCCTACGATCCCGACGGGTTCCGGTTGAGGAGCTGATGCGCTTCTCCCTCGACACGCTCGGTACGATCCATGATCCGGCATCCGGCACCGCGATGCGCGGTCACGAGATCGCGGTCGCCGTCGCGCGGCGCACGGGAACGCTGCAGCGGCTCGGTGTCGCGCCAGGCACGATCGTGGTGATCGCGCATGGCGGCAGCGCGCATTTCTTTGCCGATCTGCTCGCGGTCTGGCAGGCCGGCGGCTGCGCCGCCTGCGTCAACGCGGCACTCACGCCGGAAGAACTCGGCAATGTCGTGCGCTTCACCGATGCGCGCCTCGTGCTGGTCGGCGATGGCTATAAAGGCGGCGAGCCGGGTGCACCTTTGGTCGATACGCGCGCCGAGAAAGACGAACCGGCCGACGCGGACGATCGCGCCGCGCTCGACGATCCGGCGCTGATCCTCTTCACCAGCGGCACGACCGGCGATCCCAAGGGCGTCGTGCATACATTCCGCTCGCTGCTGGCGCGGCTCGCGCTCAACCGCGCCGCGCTCGGCGCCGAAACACTGGCGCGCACGCTCTGCGTCCTACCGACCCATTTCGGCCACGGGCTGATCGGCAACTGCCTGACGCCCTGGCTGGCCGGGCACGATCTCTATCTCTTCCAGCAGCCCGGCGTTGCCGGTGCGGCGAAACTGGGCGCGCTGCTCGACGAGCATCGCATCAGCTTCATGAGCTCGGTGCCGAGTTTCTGGAAGATCGCGCTCAAGATGGGGAAGCCGCCGCAGGGTCGCAGCCTGCATCGCATCGGCATCGGCTCGGCGCCGCTTTCGGCCGATCTCTGGCTGCGCGTTGCCGCCTGGAGCGGTGCGCCGGTTGCCAATATGTACGGCATCACCGAGACCGCGAACTGGATTGGCGGCGCATCGAGCGCCGAATTCGCACCCGAGGACGGACTGATCGGCCGGCTCTGGGGCGGCAGTGCCGCGGTGCTCGACGAGGACGGGAGCATCCGTTCCGAAGGCGAAGGCGAGATTCTGCTGCAGACACCCTCGCTGATGCAGGGTTATTTCAGGCGCCCGGATCTCACCGTGCCGGTGCTCAAGGCCGGCTGGTTCCACACCGGCGATATCGGTCGCATCGACGAAGACGGCACGATGCGCCTCGTCGGCCGGCAGAAGGACGAGATCAATCGCGCGGGACAGAAGGTCAATCCGGCCGAGATCGATCTCTTTCTCGAGCGCCATCCGGCGATCGCGGAGGCCTGCTGCTTCGGCTTGGCCGACGCCGTCAGCGGCGAGATTGTCGCAGCCGCCGTTCGGCTCGCCGATGGCGCACGCGACGATGCGACGGCTTTGCGCGCCTGGGCGGCCGACCGGCTGCGGCACGAGCTTGTGCCGGAGAAATGGTTTATCCTCGCCGACATTCCCAAAACCGATCGGGGCAAGGTGAGCCGCCGTATCGTCATGCAGGCCTGTCTCGATAGCGTGAAACGATGAACGAACCGAAAAATCCCGGCAACGCGCTCTCGCTGCACCAGCTCCGCGCCCGCACGTTGGGTGGCAATCGGCCGGCGGCGAATCAGCAGCGTGCTCCAGCGCAGCCGGTCGGGCAGCCGCAGGGCGGCGGCCAGCAGGCTGCCGCGCAGAAGCGTCCGCAGAAGCGGCCCCCCGATCCGCCGATCCGGCTCGAGACCGAGAATTACATCGTGCGGTCGATGACCCATGACGACGTCAATGAGGATTACCGCGACTGGACACATGATCCCGAGGTCATGGCCGGCGTGAATTCGGCGCCGACCTCGATGACGATCGAAGACATGCACAAATATGTCGACCGGTTCGACAATCGCAATTCGTTCCATTTCGGCATTTTCGACAAACATGCCGGCAACAAGCTGGTCGGCTTCTACGTCATCTATCGCGATCGCCGGCACAATCTCGGGCAGACCAATGTCGTGGTCGGCAACAAGGATTATTGGGGCAAGGCGATCGTGCTCGAGACGCGTGCCGTCGTGCTCGATTTCATGTTCGACGTGGTGAAGGTCGGCAAGGTCTGGGGCAACCCGATGGTGCGCAATATCCGCTCGGTGTTCAATTACAAGGCCCAGGGCTTCACCGCGGAAGGCATGTTGCGGCGCCATCGTATCGACCCCGACGGCAATCGCGTCGACCAGGTGATGTTCGGCCTCTTCCCCGAAGAATGGGCGAAGCGTAAGACCGAGTTGCGCAAGCATGGCAAGGACTTCAGCAAGACCGGCAAAAAGGGAGGCGGGGCGTGACCGACACAACGAACGCCGCCCGCCGCATGCTGGCCGAAGCGCTCGAGCTCGACCCGGCACAACTGCCGGACGATGCCTCGGTCGTGACCATGCGGGAATGGGACAGCCTCGCGCATATGCGCCTTGTCGAAGTCATCGAGCGCGAACTCGCCGCCGAATTGCCGGCCGAGCTGCTGCTTTCGATCGGCTCGCTCGACGACGTCGCGCGCGTGCTAGCCGCACAGAAGGCCGGATAGGCGTTGCGATTGAGCCGCCGCCGCGCGATACCCATATAAAGGGGCCGCGCAGGATCTTCAGATCAGGAACCGACAATGTCCGAAAAGCCGACCGACGATGCCGCCGCCACGGTGGTGATGGTTCGCCGCCGCGAGATCTTCGACAATCTCCAGCGGCTCGACCTGTTCACCGGCATTTCCGACCGCACCGCCGGAACGCATGCGCTCTCGATGTACAAGGTCGTGATGCCGCCGGGGGGTGTCGCGGAACCGCACAGCCACCGCGATTACGAGACGGCGATCTATATCCTCAAGGGCCGGATCGAGACGCGCTACGGCGAGGGGCTGAAACAATCGATGACCCACGAGGCCGGCGACTTCGTGTTCATCCCCGCGGGCGTGCCGCATCAGCCGGTCAATCTCAGCGATACCGAAACCGCCGAGGCGATTGTCGCGCGCAACGATCCGAGCGAGCAGGAAAACGTCATTCCCTACCGGCCGGAATGACGCTCACCGCCTTCCGGGCACGATGGTGATGAGCGCGATCGCCAGGCAAACCAGGACGAGGGCTGCGATCACGTCCCAGCCGATCGGCTCGCCGAGCATCAGCGTGCTCGAGATGACGCCGGCAACGGGTGTGAGCAGCGTGCCGAGCGTCGAGATCGACGCGGGATAGATCGACACCACGCGATACCAGGCCCACTGACAGAAGACGGTCGGAATGAGCATCGCATAGACCGCAGCGACCCAGGCGCTCGTGCTGATTGTCGACCACGCGAAATCGCGTTCGAGAATGAACGCGCAGACGAGCACCGGTAAACCGCCGATCAACAACTGCCAGCCGGCGAGCGGAAGGATGGAAAGACTCCAGCGCACCCGCTTGAGGCTGATCGTGCCGGCCGCCCAGACGAAACCGGCCAGCGCCATGAAGAGGAGGCCGAGCGGTGCCGTGGCGAGGCCTTCGCGCGCCGGGATCAGCAGGCACGCGACGCCGCCCATGCCGAGCGCGAGCGCGGCGATGACGCGGAAGGTCAGCCGCTCGCCAAGAAACGGCACCGCCAGCAAAGCGGTCCAGACCGGCATCGTGTAGGCGACGATCGAGGCTCGCCCGGCTTCCATATGGACAAGGCCGAAGGCGGACAGGATTTGCCAGCCGGTGACGTTGACGATGCTGACGATCACCAGCGGCTTCAATTCAGCGCGCGACAAAGTGAGGCGCTGGCCCGTGTGGCGCGCGATCAACAGCAATCCGGATGCCCCGCCGATCACGGTCATGGCGCGAAAGCCGAAGACCGGGATCTCGGTCAGAGCAATCTTCATGATCGGCCAGTTGATGCCCCAGAAAAATGTGAGGCCGGCAAGCAGCGCAAGGCCGATTCGGGAATCGGCCAGCGCCCGGGGCGGCGCTGCGCTCATACGCTGCCGGCGCGGCGGCGGCCCTGGCGCAGATCCAGCTCGCCGAGCAGATTTTCCTTTTGCTCCGGCGTCATGATGAGCCAGTCGCGAATCTCGTTGAGGGTGCGGGCGCAGCCGAGGCACCAGCCGGTCTTTTCGTCGATCGTGCAGACGCTGATGCAGGGCGAGGGCGGGCCCGACCGCAGCATCCGCAATCGTTCTGCGCGCCGTTCTTCGCGATCCGGCCGGCCGCGCATTTTCTGATCGTCGGTCATTGTTTCATCGCACCGATTGTATTTGTTCGGTCCGACGCTTTGCTGCCCGTCATGTCGTCGTCGGCACGGATCGAAGCGCCCGAACGGCCGACCAGTTTTTCGTACAAGGCGGGATCGGTGTCGCCCTCGCTGCCGAAGATGAGGATGCGCGAATCGCCGCGCAAGCCCAACGCCTCGCGCAGCGTGGGGTCGGCCGTGCTCGCCAGCAGCCCGGCCAGCCCGCCGACGCCGGCTTCGCCACCCACGACTTTCTTGTCGCCGCCAACGCCGGCGGCGAGTGCCTGCATCGCATGCACGGCCGCCGCATCGGGCAATGTCATGTAGGCATTGCTGCCGGGTTTCATAACCGCCCAGGCGAGCGGCGAAACCTCGCCGGCCGCGAGCCCGGCCATCAACGTATCGAGATTGCCCGACGATTTTGCAAGCCGCCCCGCCAATGCGGTCTGATAGACGCAATCCGCGAGATCGGGTTCGACGATCACGACATAGGGCCGCGCGTCTTCTAGCCGCTGCCAGAGGCGCGCGATCACCGCGGCGGCAAGACCGCCGACGCCGGCCTGGATGAAGAGATGCGTCGCCGGTTGGACGCCGCGACGTTCGAGCGCATCGAGCGCTTCGTCGACCATCACGCCATAGCCCTGCATCACCAGCTTCGGAATGTCCTGGTAGCCGTCATAGGACGTGTCGGAAATCACCTGCCAGCCGTTCTTCGCGGATTCCTCGGCGCAGAGGTGGACCGAATCGTCATAGTCGCCATCGATGCGCCGCACCTCGGCGCCATATTGTTCGATCGCCGCCTTGCGGCCTTCGCTGACCGTCGCGTGGATGTAGATGATGCAGCGGCAGCCGAATAAAGAGGCGCCCCACGCGACTGAGCGCCCGTGATTGCCGTCAGTTGCGGTCGCGACGGTGAAGGTGCCGGCGATGTCGCGATGCTGGCCGCTCAATAGCGCGGCGCTCGTTATCTTCCTGCCGGTCTTGGCGCCAATGCGTTCCGCGAGCCAGCGATAGACGGCATAGGCGCCGCCGAGTGCCTTGAAGCTGCCGAGCCCGAAGCGATCGCCCTCGTCCTTGTACCAGACCGCCCCAACATCGAGCGTCCGGGCGAGACCGGGAAGGTCGTGTAGCGGCGTCGGCGCATAACCGGGCCATCGGGCGATCTCGGTTCGGGCGGCGGCGAAGGAATCCCCGCTCAGAATCGGCTCGAGCGCGACCGGGTAGGGGTCGTCCGGCAAAGCGGCGAGGGCGTTGGGGATCAGGCGCGTGGCAAAGCGCTGCGGTTTCCAGTCCGGCATGGCGGTGTCTAATATCATGTTTCCCCGGCTGCCGCCCCGGTCTTGCGACCGGTTTTTCGGCCCGGCCTCAACGGATGCGCCTTTGCCGATGCGCCCCGCCGTGACCCTCCGCCAACTCCGTCTCTGGTCCGGCCTGGTGCTGCTCGCCTATCTGACGAGCCATTTCCTGAACCATGCGCTGGGCCTCGTGTCGCTCGGCGCCATGGAGGCCGGCCGCGAAGCGTTCGGCTGGTTCTGGCGCGGCCCCGGTTTGCCGTTCCTGGCCGGCGGGCTGTTGGTTCATGCTGCGCTGGCCTTCGTTTCGATCTACTTGCGGCGCAGCTTTCGCCTGGCACGCTGGGAATGGTTTCAGCTCGGGCTCGGCTTTGCCATCCCGCCGTTGCTCGCCGTGCATCTGATCGCCACGCTCTGGGCATCGCTGATCTTCGGTATCGAACCGACCTATGAGTTCGTGCTGTTCGCAGCCTGGGTGGCCGGAGGCTGGCCGACAATCCAGCAATCGCTCCTGCTGTTTGTCGCCTGGCTGCACGGTTGCATCGGGCTGCATTTCTGGCTGCGCCTCAAACCCTGGTATGCGCAGTGGCAGCCGTATCTCTACGCCGTTGCGCTGGTGCTCCCCGTACTCGGCTTTCTCGGCTTCGCATCGGCGGGACGCGAGGTTGCGATACTGGCAGAGGACCCTGCGTGGCTGACGGCCATGTGGGCGCGTGTCGGGCCGCTGAGCGATGCCGAGATCGCCGGCATCTATGCGCTCGAGAAATGGGTGTTGGGGAGCTATGTAGCCCTGATTGCTGCCGTTCTCACGGCGCGCGCCATTCGCAAATGGTGGCACCGGCGGCGCTCGATCCGCATCGACTATCCCGACGGGCGCAGCATCGAAGTGCGGCCCGGCACCAGCATCCTCGAAGCAAGCCGGCTGGCGGGTATTCCGCATGCCAGCGTGTGCGGCGGCCGCGGGCGTTGCTCGACCTGCCGCGTGCGCGTGCTGGCCGGCGCCGAGCAACTGCCGCCGGCCAGCACATCGGAGCGAATCGTGTTGTCGCGTGTCATCGCGGGCGAGGGGGTTCGCCTTGCCTGCCAGGTGCGCCCGACCGCTGCCGTAACCGTGCTGCCCCTGCTGCCGGCCGGTGCGAGCCCGCGCGATGCGCAGCCGCGGCCGGGTTATCTGCAGGGGAAAGAAATCGAGATTGCGATCCTGTTCGCCGATCTGCGGGCGTTCACGGCGCTATCCGAACATAAACTGCCCTACGACGTGGTGTTCATTCTCAACCGCTATTTCCGCGCGATGGGCACCGCGGTCGAAACGGCCGGTGGCCATATCGACAAGTTCATCGGCGACGGGGTGATGGCGCTCTTCGGGATCGGCGAGAATGTGAGCGACGGCGCGCGCCGTGCGCTCGAAGCCGCACGCCAGATGGCGCGCAATCTCGAAGAGGTCAACCGGCTATTGGCGCACGATCTCGATGAGCCGCTGCGGATCGGTATCGGCATCCATGCTGGTGCTGCGATCGTCGGCGAAATGGGCTATGGCCGGGCGATCTCGCTGACCGCGGTCGGCGATGCGGTCAACACCGCAAGCCGGCTCGAGACCCTGACCAAGGAATTCTCCTGCCAGCTCGTATTATCGGATGCGGTGGCACATGCAGCCGGCATGGCATTCGCCGACGCATCGCGACATGAACTCACATTACGCGGCCGGGCAAATCCGCTTACCGTGATTGCGATCGAAAACGCGGCGCTGCTGCCGCTGCCCGATGCGGGGCAGGCGGTCGAACCGGCGCCGACCGCCGAAGCGGTGCTCGCCGAAGCGAAACAGGCAGCCGCCGAACCTGTGTAACGCGCGTCGCGGGTCAGCTCAGCCCGTGAATGTTCTTGTACTCTTCGATTTCCTCGTGAAGGTCTTCGTACTCTTCGCAATCGCTGTTGCAGGCCACGGCCAGCACCGCGAGCCGTTCCTCGGCCTTCGGCAGATCGTTGATCAGCAGATACAGTTCGCCGAGATACTCGTTGGCGCCGAGATGCTCGGGTTCTTCCGCCAAAGCCGCCATATAGAAATTCAGCGATTTGTCATAGTCGCCAAGTTTGCGATGGCTGTAGCCGAGCCAGTTCAGCACGTCCGGATTGTTCGGCTCTTCGGCGCGCGCCTTCTCGAGCAGCGCAATCGCGTCGTTATACTCCTCGTCGTCGATATGATCTTCGGCGTCGTCGATCATGTCCGCGATGCTTGGCGTGTCGGTTGAATCCGAACTGCCGGCACCGAACGCGCTGCCGGTATGGAGCATCAGTGCGAGCGCCGCGACGAACAGCAGGGCGGCGAGGATGCGAATTGTATCGGGGGCAAGCGCACGCGTCGGGCCGGTGCGAGAGGAAGGTTGCGACATGGGACGGGATCTCCTCGATCGTTCCGCTTCGATGTAGCCAGGATCGGATGCTAACGCCGATTTGTGGCGTTTGTCAGGCGGTCCGGGCTCCCGGAGGGCGCGTTCCGCGCTTTGTGATGCAACCGACGGTGCGCTGGCGGGTTGGTTACCGCATGGTGCCCAAAATGGCAGGATCGGGGGGATTTCCCCCCGTCTGCCGCAACCCCGTCCCGTACGGCCTCCGCTCTCTTCGGCGGCCAGTACCGGCCCGCCCGACAGGCCGGGGGCCTAGAGGATGTCCAGCACGGCCTCCGGCGGGCGGCCCAGCGCCGCCTTCCGGCGGCCGCGTTTCTCGACCACCAGGATGGGACGTTCGATCAGGATCGGGTGCCGTACCATCGCGGCAATCAGCTGCTTGCGCGTCAGCGCCGGATCGTCGAGTCCGGCCTCTTTGTAAGGCGGCTCCTGGCGGCGCATGAGAGCGCGCGGTTCGAGATCGAGAAGTTTCAGGATTTCATCGAGCGTTGCGGCGCTCGGTGGCTCGTCGAGATAGAACCGGATCGTGAGTTCGATGCCGTGCGCCTGCAGCAGGGCCAGTGTCGCGCGCGATTTGCCGCAGCGCGGATTGTGATAGATCGTCACCGTCATTGCGCCGCCTCCATGACAAGGCTATCGCGCAGCCCGCGCTCGCCCGCCGCTCGGAGAACAGAGCGTGGGGGTTCGCCATTCTACCGTCAACCATGTTAGAAATTGCCGATGCCTTGGATCTCCCTCAATAAGGCGGGGCCGACGCTCGGCCGCATTGCGGTCGTGCTGATCCTGTCGCTGCTTGTCGGCGCCATGGTCGTCCCGTCCTGTGCCGTTGCGCAGGACAAGACGGCAACCGAAGACGCGCCCGCCGCAGATTCGACAGTCGATTCGCAAACGGCCCCACCGACCGATGAAAATGTCGGACGTCTGATCGAGGTGCTCGAAGATCCGGTCGAGCGCGAAAAATTGCTCGAATATCTGAAAACGCTGCGCACCGTCGAGGAGCGGCGCGCGGCCGAAGAAGAGGCCGGGCTCGGCAGCATCGTACTCGATGCGGCGTCGGAGCAGATCGACCGCTTCGGCGATGGCCTCCTGTCGCTGGCCGAAGGGCTGGGCGATCTGCCGGCCGTTGCGGACTGGGTTCTCGATCAGGGCCGCAACCCGCTGGCGCGCGAACTCTGGCTCGAGATCGCGCTGCGGCTTGCGACCCTTCTCGGGGCGGCGATCGCTGTGCGCTGGCTGGTCGACAAGCTGCTCGCCCGGCCGCGCCGCATGCTCTCGCCGGCGGATGGCGAACGGATCTGGATTCGCGTGCCGATGCAAATCGGGCGGCTGCTTTTGGCGCTGATGGTGCCGGCGGCCTTCGCGGTGACGGCCTATGGCGTGCTCTCGATGCTGCATGCGCGCGAGACGACGCGCCTCGTCGTGCTGGCTATCGTCAACGCCTATCTGATCGTCGCCGTCGTGACCACGATCGTGCGCGAACTGCTGGCGCCCGATTCCGCCTTCTCGCGGCTGCTGCATATCACCGCCGAGAATGCCGAATATATCCTGCTCTGGGTGCGGCGCCTCGCGATCGTCGGCATCTACGGCTATTTCGGCTGTCAGGCCGCCTTCCTGCTCGGGCTGCCGGCCGGCGCCTACCAGGTGTTGCTGCGGCTGGTCGGGCTGGTGTTCGCGGGCCTGATCGTCGTGCTGATCCTGCAGAACAGGGCCGGCGTCGCGCACTGGATTCGCGGCACGTCGGTTGGCGGCGTGCGCGCGCGGATCGCGGATATCTGGCATGTGCTCGCGGTCGTCTACATCGTCGCCTGCTATGTCGTCTGGGCGCTGGCGATCGAAGGCGGTTTTGCCTTCCTGTTGCGCGCAACGATCCTGACCGTCCTGGTGATCGCGCTGGCGCAGGCGGCGAGTTACGGGATCGGCCGGCTGATCGATCACGGGTTTTCCCTGGCACCCGACGTCAAGGCGCGTCACCCCGGCCTCGAAGCGCGCGCGAACCGCTATCTGCCTTTGCTACGGAAATTCCTGCGCGTCGCCATCTATGTCGCGGTCGGCGTTGCGCTGTTCGAAATCTGGGGCTTCGGCACGCTGACCTGGCTGGTGTCGGATTCCGGCTCCGGCCTCCTGCGCACCATCGCCATCATCCTGTTCACGTCGTTCTTTGCGCTCGCCGCCAGCGAGGCGATCGGTCTCGCGATCGAGCGGCATCTGCGGCGGCTCGATCCCAAGGGCGGTGCCGGCGGCACGCGGGCGCGCACGCTTCTGCCGCTGATGCGCAACGTATTCCGCATCATCCTGATCGTGCTGGTCGTGCTGGTGGTGCTCTCCGAGCTCGGCATCGACATCGCGCCGCTGCTCGCCGGTGCCGGCGTCGTCGGCCTCGCGATCGGCTTCGGCGCGCAGAAGCTGGTGCAGGATGTCATTACCGGCTTCTTTATTCTGGTCGAAGATTCGATCTCGATCGGCGATTTCGTCGATATCGGGACGCATTCCGGCACCGTCGAAAGCATGAATATTCGTTCGATCCGCATGCGCGACATCGAGGGCACGGTACATACGGTGCCGTTCAGCAGCGTCACGACGGTCAAGAATTTCACCCGCGATTTCGGCTATGCGATCATGGATATCAGCGTTGCCTATCGCGAGAACACCGACGAAGTCGTCGAGGCGATCCGCGAGGTCGGCGCCGGTATGGCTGAGGATCCCGACATCAAGCGCAACGTCCTGGCGCCGATCGATGTGTTCGGTATCCAGGAGCTGGGCGATTCGGCGGTTGTCATCCGCGCGCGGTTCATGACGCGCCCGATGATGCAGTGGGCGGTGAAGCGCGAATTTCTCCGGCGCATCAAGCTCGCCTTCGACGAGAAAGGGATCGAGATGCCGTTCCCGCACCGGACGGTTTATTTTGGCGCCGACAAACAGGGCAACGCCCCATCGGTTTTGGTCCGGATGGACGACGGCACGGAGGGCGACGCCGCCGCGCCGAAAGATGATCCGTCGCCCGCGCCGGCCGCGAAACCGCAGCGCTTCGCCGGCAAGGCCGAGGCGCCGCCGGCAGCGGGCGCGCAGCCGCCGACCGGCGAACAAGGCAGCGACTAGGCCTCGTCGGTCCCCACCGCGGCGATCGCCGCATCGAGCGCATCGGAATCGGCCAGCGCGATCACCCGGCGCACCGTCTCATAGTTGAACCCCGCGCGTGCCAGGGCCGCCATGTCCTTCTCGCGCAAAGCGGCGCGCCCGGCAGGGGGCCGCGCGGGACCAAGGCGGCGCCGGTGCGCGAGCCGGCAGGCGGCGCGAAACTCGGCATCGCCATCCTCCTTCTGGAGCCCCTCGATCGCCTGATCGATCGCGCTTGCGGCAACGCCCTTGGCGCGCAGCCGCGCCCGGATGCGCCGCCCGGATTCGCCGCGCCGGTTGAGGCTGCCGGCGCGGATCT
>JBBDWW010000363.1:0-15182 GCA_040902645.1 Dongiaceae bacterium
CGGCGCATAGACCGGATCGAGGCCGTCGATATCGAAGGTGACATAAGTTGGTTTGTCGCCGACCACACGAAGGATTTCGGCAATCGTGCCCTTGCGGCCGAGCTCGTCGAAATCGTCCATCGTGATGATCCGCATGCCGACATCGTACCCATACTGGATGTCTTCATCGCTGTAGCGCGTGCCACGCAGACCGATCTGCAGCGTCCGCTTGGGGTCGATGATGCCTTCCTCGACGGCCCGGCGGAACGGCGTTGCATGGTTGATGCGCGAGCCGAGCAACTCGTCGAGCGTGTCGGCATGCGCATCGAAATGCACGCAGCCGACCGGCCCGTCCTTCACGATGCCGCGCAGGATCGGCAACGTGACGGTGTGATCGCCGCCGCAGGCGACGGTCGCTGCGCCGGTCTTGTGAATGTTCGCGAAAAAATTGGTGATGCTGTCGATCGCGCCGACCGGGTCGAGCGGATTGATCGGCACGTCGCCGACATCGCCGACGCGGCAATCGCGGAACGGTGCCACATGCGTGGTCGGATTGACCTGGCGGATGAGGCGCGACATCTCGCGCACCTGGGCCGGCCCGTGCCGCGGCCCCGCCCGGTTGGTCGAACCCATGTCATAGGGAATGCCAACGAGCGCGATATCGAGGCCGACATCGATATCGACCCGCGGCGTACGCATGAAAGTCGCAACGTCGGCAAAGCGTGGAATGATCGACGAATCGATCGGCTGTAACGGTGCCATATTGTCCATGTTCGTCTCCCTCGTCGGTAACGGCTAGTTCTTGTCGTCCTTTTCGAGCTCGCGGAAACGCGCATCGCGCCATGCGATTGCCGCCTTGAGCCCCTGCTCGTGCATCATGCGACGAAAGGTCTTGCTGTCTTCCGTCGGGTAGGCCTCGATCTGGATGTCGATATCGTGCCCCATTCGCATCGCCGCCTCGAAGCCCATGAAACTATAGGTTCGATTGATCGCCTGCTTGGTCATGCCGACCTTGACCCGGTCGTTGATTGCAATCTCGCGCGCGAGATTGAGCGAGGAGGCCATGAGCTGGTCGCGCGGCACGACGCGGTTGACGAGACCCCATTGCAACGCCTGCTGCGCATCGATGCGATCCTCGCCGGTCAGGATCCATTCCTTCGCCTTCTTCGGCCCGATCAGCCAGGGCATGATAAGGGCGACGATGCCGCTGCCGAAACGCAGTTCCGGCTCGCCGAGAAAGGCTTCCTCCGCCATGATCGTCATGTCGCAGCAAAGCGCGAGCTCGCAGCCGCCGGCCAGCGCGTAGCCGTTGACCGCGGAAATCGTCGGCTTCGGGAAATGCCAGAAGCGAACGATGAAGGCAAAGCAGCGCTCGAGGATCGGCTTCACCACATCGACCGTGCCCCAGGGTTTGCCCGCCTCTTCCTTGAGATCGAAGCCGGCCGAAAACGCGCGGCCGGCGCCGGTCAGGACCAGCACGCGAATATCGTCGTCCTTCTCGACCGCATCGAGGCAGCGACCAACCTCTTCCACCAGCTCCGGTGCCAGCGCATTGAGCCGGTCGGGCCGGTTGAGCGTGAGGATGCCGACGGGACCCTTGGTTTCATAAACGATCGTCTTGAAGCTTTCAGCCATCACGCATCCTCGTTCATCTTCTTGAATCGGTCGTCGCGCCACGCGAGTGCGGCCTTCAGCCCCTGCTCGCGGCTGATCTTCTTGAACTCCTTGCCTTCGGGCGTTTCCAGGCTTTCGATCTGGATATCGGTGTCGAGACCGGTTTCCAGCGCGTCGCGCATGCCCATGATTTCATAGGTCCTGTTGATCGCGCGTTTGGTCATCGCGACCTTGACCGGATCGTTGACCGCAATCTGCCGCGCGATCTGCATGGCCTTCGCCATCTCCTGCCCGACCGGCACGACATGGTTGACGAGGCCCCAGTCGAGCGCTTCCGCGGCATCGATCGTGTCATCGCCGGTCAATATCCATTCCTTGGCCTTCTTCGGGCCGGTCAGCCACGGCATGATGAGCGCGATGATGCCGCTGCCAAAACGCAGCTCGGGTTCGCCGAAGCGCGTGCCTTCGGCGGCAACGGTGATATCGCAGGCAATGGCGAGTTCGCAGGCCCCGGCGATCGCATAGCCCTTGACCGCCGCGATGGTCGGCTTCGGGCTGTTCCAGAACCGCATGATGAAATCGAGGTCACGCTTGAGATAGTAGGTTACCGACTCGACGGTTCCCCAGGGCCGGTCGAACGCCGCCTTGAGATCGAACCCCGCCGAGAAAGCCCGACCGGCACCGGTCACGACCACTGCGCGGACGCTGTCATCGGCTTCGATCCGGTCGAACAGGTCGAAGACCTCGCTGACCATGTCCTGGTTGATGGCATTCAGGCGGTCGGGCCGGTTCAGCGTGAGCACGCCGACCGGACCTTTCTGCTCGTAGCGGATCGTTTCGTAAGCCATGTCTTTCCCGGCAGGTTATGGGCCCATCATTTATTGACGGACTCCTGCCCCCGCTGCAACATCGCCGGCCTTCGTCCCGCTTACCCCGCCCACGGACCAATCCTGAATGACGCTGCGCGCCCCCGTTCTCGATTATCTCGGCATGATTCTTATGGCTGTTCTCGTGGGCACCATGATTCCCTCGCTGGTCGTCCTGCTGCCGCTCTGGGACCCGCTTTTTCTTTCGGCGGCGCGCTATCTGGTGGCGATACCGATGTTTGTGGTGGTGCTGCTGATCGTGCAGCGTGGCCGGCTGCTGCCGCCGGGATTGCCCTATTTGCGCCTTCTCTACCTCGCCGTCTTCGGCTACGGCATGTTCTCGCCGATGTTCACGATTGGCGTCTATCTCTGCCATCCCGCCACCGCGGCGATCCTCTCTTCCTCCGCACCCGTGGTCAGCGCCCTGGTCGGTCGGGTCGGATTTGGCATTCCCTTCGACCGTCGCCTGCTGCCGTCGATCGTCCTGACGGTTCTGGGCGCGATCATCGCGACCTACGACCCGAGCGAAGGCGGCCTCGGTTTAACCGGGGGTGAACCGTTGATCGTCATCGCGATGGTGATGTGGAGCTGGTACTCGCTGGCCGCCCAGCGCTGGCTCGCGGGCATGAATCAGATCCGTATCACCGGGCTCACGCTGATACCCGGCGCCGCGATCATCATGATCATCTACCTCGTCGCCGGTGCGCTCGGTTTCGCCGACCTGCCGCCGGCTGCGCCGCGCGACTGGACCGATGTGCTGATCATCGTCTGGATGGCATTCGCTTGCCTGTTCCTCGGCATCCTCCTGTGGAACCATGGCATCAGGCAGTTCGGCATCGTCATTCCGAGCCTCTACATGAATCTGGTACCGGTGGTGGCGATCGGGCTGAGCGCCGCCGTCGGCCACCCGCCGACTTACTGGCATCTGGCTGGTGGCCTGCTGGTCTTTGCCGGCATCCTGCTCAGCTACCTCAGGCGGCGACCACCTGCGGTCGACAACGCGCTTATTCAACGAACGGAGGAACCGTCATGACCGGGGTCCGGCACTACAAGGCAGCGGATATGAAATTCGTCACCTATGGCGGACCGCCGGGCGAGGCGCGCATATCGCGTCTGGTTGGACCGGAGATCAGCCGCTCGATGGGTGCCGGCATCGCGATTTTCGACGGCTGTTCGATTGAATGGACGGTGCTCTATGACGAAGTGATCGTGGTTCTCGAAGGGAACTTCCGGCTGCGCGTCGGCGAGGCGGTGTTCGACGCCACACCGGGCGATCTGATCTGGATCCCCGAGAACACCCCGCTCCGTTACGAAGGGGAGAAGGCACGGGTCTGCTACGTGCTCTCGCCGGTCGACTGGCGCCAACGGCACGGAATCGACTGACCCGCGGCTCTGCCGGCGCGCCCGGACCACGTCCGAGCGCCGGCTTGGCCGCGCGGGCGTCGGCGGGCTAGGCTCGGCCCGCATGACAGCGGGGGGACGGGCACGCATGGCCGACGATCTTTGCTACATATCCGCGACCGACGCGATCGCCGCGTTTCGAAAGAAGACGCTGTCGCCGGTCGAGCTGGTCGATGCGCTGATCGCGCGCTGCGAGCGGGCGAACCCCAAGATCAACGCCTTCACTTACACCTTCTTCGATCGCGCGCGCGACCAGGCGCGCCAGGCCGAAACGCGTTATGGCGCCGGCAAGGCGCGAAAACTGGAGGGCGTGCCGGTCGTCATCAAGGACCAGCATGAAATGAAGGGCGAGATCACCACGCACGGATCGCGCCTCTACGAGAACCATGTCGATACCGTGAGCCAACCTTTCGTCGACCGGCTGCTGCGCACCGGCGCGATCGTGCTCGGGCGTTCGACGACGCCGGAGTTTGCCTCGGCGACCGTCACCCATTCGGAACTCTGGGGCGTGACACGCAACCCGTGGAACACGCGCTATGCGCCCGGCGGTTCGACGGGTGGCGGTGCCGCCGCGGTCGCGGCCGGCATGACCGTTCTTTCCGATGGCGGCGATTTCGCTGGTTCGATCCGCGTGCCCGCCTCCTGTTGCGGCGTATTCGGCTACAAGCCGCCAGCAGGCCGCGTACCGATGCTGCCGCCCGGCAATCTCAACGATCACGTATCGCACGGCCCGATCACACGCACGGTCGCGGACGCGGCGCTCATGTATGGTGTGATGGCAGGACCGGATCCGGTCGACCCGACCTCGTTACCCGGGCGGCCGCAAATTCCCGCGTC
The DNA here is from genome assembly GCA_040902645.1 of Dongiaceae bacterium. Classification (GTDB taxonomy): domain Bacteria; phylum Pseudomonadota; class Alphaproteobacteria; order Dongiales; family Dongiaceae; genus JAWXBK01. The sequence continues at coordinate 4,698 of JBBDWW010000363.1, forward strand.
GTTCCAGCCGCTCAAGGGCTGGAAAATCGCCTTCTCCCCCGATCTCGGATTCTTCGAGGTGGTGCCCGAAGTCGCGAAGGCCGTGCGCGCCGCGCTCGACGCCTTCCGCGAAATGGGCTGTACGATCGAGGAAATCGATCTCGGCTGGGACGAACGGACGGTGCTCGCGTTCCTAGTGCAGTCGCGGGAACTCGGCTTCGTCCGGCCGCAGGACATGCCCGCGAAGAAACGTGCGCTGCTCTCGCAATATATCCTGCACCGGCCAAAGCGGCTGGCGAAGGCAAAGCATCTGCGCTTCACCGACGGGCTGCTCATCCGGAGCGAGATGTATGCGAAGCTGCAGCCGTTTCTCGAGCGCAATCGCATCCTGCTCTGCCCGACCTTGTCGGTGCCGTCGGTCAAGGCAACTCATTCACCGATCGACTTTTCGTTCAAGATCAACGGCCATAAGGTCGAGCCCGGAATCGGCTGGTGCCTCACCTTCCCGTTCAACATCCTCGGCACACTGCCGGCGGCGACGGTGCCCTGCGGCTTCGCGAGCACGAACGTGCCGATCGGCCTGCAGATCGTCGGCCGGCCGTTCGACGACGCATCCGTCTTCCACGCGGCCGCTGCGTTCGAGAAGGCCCGCCCCTGGGTCCAGCATCGACCGAAGATCTGAGGCAATCCGCATGAAGCAGACATTCGACGTCGCTTACGCGCGCCGGCATTTCCCACCGCTGCAGAATGGCTGGGCGTTTTTCGAGAATGCCGGCGGCACCTATGTGCCGCAGAGCGTGATCGATCGCACCGAGGCCTATATGCGCGAATGCCAGGTGCAGCCGGCCTGGACTTTTGCGCCGAGCGCCGATGCCGCCGCGCGCATCGCCGAGGGCAAGCGCACGATGGCCGCGATCATCAATGCCGAGCCCGATGAAATTGTCGTCGGTCCCTCGACGACGATGAATGTCTACATCATGGCGCAGGCGATCCGGCACTGGTTCAAGCCGGGCGACGAATTGATCGTGACCGAGCAGGATCACGAGGCCAATGTCGGCGGCTGGCGGCGGCTTGCCGAATCCGGCGTCATCATCCGCGAATGGCAGATCGACCGCAAGACCGGCGCGCTCGACATCAAAGGGCTCGACGCGTTGCTCGGACCCAAGACCAGGCATGTCGCGATGACCCATTGCTCGAACGTGATCGGCATCGTGCACGATATTCCATCGATCGCCGCGAAGGTTCATGCAGTCGGCGCAACCTTGATGGTCGACGGCGTCGCGTTCGCGCCGCATTTCGCCATCGACGTGAAGGCGCTCGATGTCGATTTCTACGGGTTCAGCGCCTACAAACTCTTCGGCCCGCATCTCGCCGTGCTCTATGGCAAGCGCGAGCATTTCCTGCGCGCGAAAGGCCAGAATCATTTCTTCATCGGCGAGGACGACATCCCGCTCAAGCTGCTGCCGGGCGGCATAAACCACGAGCTCGGCGCCGGACTGGTTGGCATTGCCGATTATTTCGAAGCGCTCGATGCGCATCATTTCGATCAGCCGGCCAATAGCCTGCATGGGAAAGTACACCGCGTGTACGAGCTGGCGGCGGCGCATGAGGCCAAACTCGGCGACCGGGTGGAAGCGTTCCTGAAGAGCCGGCCGGGCGTGCGACTCTATGGCCGCGTTCCGGGCAGCGACGGGCGGCTTTCGCCCAATATCGCCTTCACGGTCGATGGACATTCATCGAAGGGGATTGCCGAAGCGCTCTACAAGGACAAGATCGCGATCGGATTCGGCGATTTCTATGCGGCGCGCTGCATCAAGGGTCTTGGTCTTACCGCCGAGGATGGCGTGCTGCGCATTGGCATCGCGCATTACAACGACGATGCGGATGTTGACCGGCTGCTTGCCGCACTCGATCGAGTACTGCCGCACTAGGCTCTACAAATCGGCCGCGTCGCCGCCGCGCTTGCGGCCGGTGAACATTGCCGTCACCAGATTTTCGCGATGCGCGAAGCTGGCGAGCAGCACGCCAAGTACATGCGCGATGATTAAGAACAAGGTAAGATTCGCGAACGTCTCGTGCAGGTTTTTGATCGCGATCGTTTTCCGCCGCCACTCCTTCTTGGCGCTATCCACGGCCAGAAGTTCGTCGAGTGACATCGCCAGCGTGGGTTCCGTCGGGCGTTCGATCACCAGTGCGAGGGGGCCCTCGCCCTTTTTCATTGCCAGTTCTGTCATACCGGCCGCTGTGGTGACGGTCAGAAGAAACAGCAGGGCCACCACCATCGCGCCGCCAGCCGGGCTGTGTCCGATATAGCGCGGCGAACGGAAGCGGAGCAGATCGAAAAGATAACGAAAGACCCGGCGTGGACCGCGGACAAAATCGGCGAACCGTGCACGGCGCGGGCCGATGAAACCCCAGAGGATGCGTGCCAGCACGATTGCCGCAACGGTGTAGCCGGCAACTTCGTGCACCCACTGAATTTCTTCGGCGCTTAAATAGGCCGCGAGGAATCCCGCGGCGAGCGCCCAGTGACCGAACCGAACGAAGTAATCCCACACGCGAATGCGCGGCATGACCGGATGGGCCTTTTCTGAATGACGGCATCGCCCTCACGGCGGACATTCGGCGTCGAGCGTACAAAACGATAGCAGCCAAATTGTCGCAGCGATTGCGTGCATTGCGACGCATTCGCAACGAGTTTAGCGCCAAATCGCAAGTGCGTTAAACGCGCTAAAGATCGGCCGCGTTGCCGCCAACATGACCAGCAGCGCGACGACCATTGCACCGCCGACGGGGCTGTGCCCGACATAACGTTCCGAGCGGAAGCGGATCAGATCGCGCAAATAACGGAGCACGTGGATCGGCCCATAGACGAAATCGCTGAACCGCGCGCGACGCGGGCCGACAATGTCCCAAAGAACGCGCAGCAGTACGAGCGTCGCGAGGCTGTAGCCGACGATATAGTGCACGTCCTCGATTTCATCGGCGGTCAGATAGGCGGTCGCGAAACCGATCACGAACAGCCAATGCGCGAGCCGCACGAACCGGTCCCAGATTCGAAGCTCGGACGTTTTCACGGAGGGATCACCGGGAGAGGCGCCGGCCATCAGATCGCGCTCGCGACCTTGAGCCCTTCCAGCACGGCCTCTTCTGCCGTGCGCGGCGTTGCGCAATCGCCGATCAGACAAAATTCACCCGACCAACCCTCGAGCTCGCCTTCCAGGGTGGCGACGCGGGTATGGCCGAGCGACGTCACCACGGTTTCGATGCCCTCGAAGATCATCGCCTCGCCGCTGGTCGCGTGCTGGAAATAGGCGGTATCGCCGTCGACGCCGAACAGCCGCGCATAGGGCACAATCTCGACGCCGAGCTTGTGCAGGATGCCGGCCCAACTGTCGCGCACATAGAACGGCAGCGCCTGGCCAGCATGGAGCCCATCGACGCAGAGTCGCACGCGGCAGCCGTCACGCGCCAGCTTTTCGGCGATACCCATGCCGATCCAGTCGCAGCGCCAGTCGGCGACGATCACCGAACCGCCGACATTCGCCTCGCCCTTCAACACCTGCCAGGCGGTCACGACATGGCCGCTCTCGCGGCCCTCGAATTCGGGCAGATAGGGTTCGGCCCCGGTCGCCACGATCACCACGTCGGGCTTCTCTGCTTCGACCAACGCGCGATCGACCCGCGTGCGCGTGCGCACGACGGCACCCGCCAGTTGGATTTCGCGCGTCAGGTTGGTGACGATGCCGCCGAACTCGGCGCGCCCGGGAAGTAACTGGGCAAGCAGCGCCTGCCCGCCGAGCCGTTCGCTCGCCTCGCAGAGAATGACCTCGTGACCACGCTCGGCCGCGACGGCCGCCGCCTTCATGCCGCCCGGGCCGCCGCCGGCGATCAGAATTTTGCGCTTCGGCGATGCCGGTTTGCGTGTCGCATATTCTAGTTCGCGGCCACTTTCCGGAAACTGGATGCAGGAGATCGGATAGCCGAGATGGAAATGACCGATGCAGGCCTGATTGCAGGCGATGCAGGCGCGGATATCGTCGAGCCGCCCGGCTTCGGCCTTGCCGACCATCGCCGGATCGCAAATCTGCGCGCGCGTCATGCCGCAGAGATCGGCCTGACCGGAGGCCAGCACTTTCTCGGCATCCTGCGGCTGGTTGATGCGGCCAGCGACGAAGACCGGCTTCGATACGTTCGCCTTCACCGTCGCCGCGAAGGGCGCGACATAGGCATTCTCGACAATCATCGGCGGCACGATATGGATCGCGCCGGAATAGGTCGCCGACGAGCCCGCAATGACGTTGTAATAGTCGAGCCCGCCATTCTTCTCCAGCGAGAGGATCGCTTCCAGCGCTTCGCCTTCCTTCTGGCCGTCCTGGTCGCGATCGTCGCCCGAGATGCGCAGGCCGACCACAAAATCGTTTCCGACATGGCGGCGAATCGAGGCGATCACCTCGCGCAGGAAACGCAACCGGTTTTCGAGACTGCCGCCATAACCGTCTTCGCGAAGGTTGAAGCGCGGATTGAGGAACTGCGAGGGCAGATAGGCATGGCTCGCCACGATCTCGACGCCCTCAAGCCCGGCGGTGCGCAGCCGCCCCGCGGCTGTGCCGTACCCTTCCACAATGGCGCCGATCATTCGCTGCGTGAGCGGCCGCGGCATCACATGGAAGCGTTCGTTCGGCACGGCAGACGGCGCCCAGGCGACCGGCGTGCTGCCGTCGCTGCTTTCCATGATCTCGCGGCCGGGATGGAAGAGCTGGCCGAAGATGCGGCAATCGTGTTGCCGGCAGATCTCGACGACGCGGCGATAACCGGGAATGCATTCGTCCGTCGTCGCCATCAGGATGTGACTGGTATAGCGCGCACTGTCATGCACGCCCGCGACCTGCATCACGATCAGCCCGCAGCCGCCCTCGGCCCGCGCCTTGTGATAGGCGACGAGACGGTCGTTCACCGTGCCGTCGGTCGGCATGCTGGTATCGTGCCCGGTCGAGAAGATGCGGTTCTTGACCGTGACATTGCCGATCCGGAGCGGCGTGAACAGATGCTTGAACGCGTGCGCGGGCATGGCCGAATTGTCTCCCCGAACGAGTGCCGGACGCGAGCCTAACGGGGCCGGCGCAGCGGGCCAAGTCCGGCGCCGGCAAGGACCGTTGACCGCAGGACGCAGCGCGGCCGGGGCGGCGCCTTGACAAGGCAGCCGCGCTCGGCTCCGGTAGCCGCAACCCCGCAATTAGAGAGCCAGACCATATGATTCCGCGCTACAGCCGCCCCGAGATGGCCGCGATCTGGGAGCCCGAGAACCGGTTTCGCATCTGGTTCGAGATCGAGGCACATGCCTGCGATGCGATGGCGGCGCTCGGCGTCATCCCGAAGAGCGCGGCGAAGGCGGTGTGGAAGCGCGGCAAGTTCGACATCGCGCGGATCGACGAGATCGAGCGCGAGACGAAGCATGACGTGATCGCCTTCCTGACCAACCTTGCCGAGCATGTCGGGCCCGACGCGCGGTTCGTGCATCAGGGCATGACCTCGTCCGACGTGCTCGATACCTGCCTCGCGGTGCAGCTTGCGCAGGCAAGCGATCTGCTATTGGCCGATTTCGACCGGCTGCTCGCCGCGCTGAAGAAGCGCGCGTTCGAGCACAAGAAGACCGTCTGCATCGGCCGCAGTCACGGGATCCATGCCGAGCCGACCACCTTCGGGTTGAAGCTCGTCGGCCATTACGCGGCGTTCGACCGCGCGCGCCAGCGATTGGTGACGGCGCGGCGCGAGATCGCGACCTGCGCGATTTCCGGCGCGGTCGGCACCTTCGCCAATATCGATCCCAAGGTCGAAGCCCATGTCGCGAAGAAGATGGGCCTTGCGATCGAGCCGGTTTCGACCCAGGTCATCCCGCGCGACCGGCATGCGATGTTCTTTGCGACGCTCGGCGTCATCGCAAGCTCGATCGAGAATCTGGCGATCGAATTGCGCCATCTGCAGCGGACGGAAGTGCGCGAGGCCGAGGAATATTTCGCGCCGGGCCAGAAAGGCTCATCCGCCATGCCGCATAAGCGCAACCCGGTCCTGACCGAGAACGTGACCGGGCTCGCCCGGCTGGTGCGGGGCATGGTCGTGCCGGCCTTAGAGAACGTGGCACTCTGGCACGAGCGCGATATCTCACATTCCTCGGCCGAGCGGGTGATCGCCCCCGATGCGACGATCGCCCTCGATTTTGCGCTCACCCGGATGGCCGGGGTGATCGAGAAGCTGGTGGTCTATCCCGACCAGATGCGGCGCAACCTCGACCTCTATGGCGGGCTGATCCACTCTCAGCGGGTTCTTCTCGCCCTCACCCAGGCCGGGATGAGCCGCGAAGATGCCTATCGGACGGTCCAGCGCCATGCGATGCCGGTCTGGGAGGGCAAAGGGGATCTGCAGGCATTGCTCGCCGCCGACCCGACCGTGACCGCGCGGCTGCCGGCCAAATCGCTCGCCGCCTGCTTCGATCTCGGTTATCACCTGCGGAATGTTGACACGGTGTTCCGCCGCGTATTTGGGAAAAGCACAGCAAAATCAACGACCCGCCCAAAGGTTCCCGCTAAGCGGTAACGGTTTTGTGAACACGCGCATATTCGGATAGTCAAAAGGAACAAACCCAGAAAACAATAGTTGCTCGGCCGGCGCGCCGCAGAGCCAACCCGGATCCGGCGTTCAACCCAGTTCGGTCATGAACTGGCGGCGCGCCTCGATCAGCAGCTCGTCCATATGCTTGCGCAGGCGATGCTCGGTCATCTCGACGCCCTTCGCCTTGAAATCGCCGAGCAACTTCTCGACCACGTCGGAATCGCCCGGGCGGTCGAAATCGGACATCACGACCGCCTTCGCATAGGCATCGTGTTCGGCGTCAGGCATGCCCAGTTCCTTGGCGGCCCATTGACCCAGCAGGCGGTTTCGGCGGGCGTTCACCTTGAACTGCAGTTCCTGATCGTGCTCGAACTTGCGCTCGAAGCTCTTCTGCCGATCGTCGAAACTCGCCATGCGGCCCTCGCTCCCTGCGTTGATGGGCCGCTGCTGCGACCGTCCCCGATGTCCCCCCGATATAGCCCCCGCCTCCCCGGATTTGAAGCCCGGATTGCCGGGCCCGACCGGCACGGCTAGAACCACGGGCCTCATCATCGCGGCGGGTCCATGTGTACCTTCGTCATCCTGCGACGTCCGGACGATCCCTGGCCGGTCATCATCGCTGCCAACCGCGATGAAATGGTCGACCGGCCCTCGTCGCCGCCAGCCCGGCACTGGCCGGAACGGCCCGGCACGGTCGCCGGGCGCGACGATCTCGCCGGCGGCAGCTGGCTCGGCATGAACGACGACGGCATCGTCGCCGGCATCATGAACCGCATGAACACGCTTGGGCCTGAGGCGGGCAAGCGCAGCCGGGGCGAGCTCGTGCTCGAAGCGCTCGACCATGCCGATGCGCGCGATGCGGTCGCCGCCCTCGCAGAGCTCGACGGCAGGGCCTATCGGCCGTTCAACATGGTGATTGCCGACAATCGCGATGCGTTCTGGTTGCGCCATATCGGGCGCAACAGCGGCATCGTCGAGATCAAGCCTTTGCCGGAAGGGCTTTCGATGATCACGGCGCATGATCGCAACGATACCGAGAATAGCGAGCGCATCCGCGCTTATCTGCCGCGCTTCGAAGCAGCGGCTGCGCCCCAGCCCGACAAAGGCGACTGGGAAGCCTGGGCGTCATTGACGGCAAGCCGCGGCGCCGACGAGGCCGCGGGTGCCGGGATGACAATGACACTCGCGGGCGGTTTCGGCACGCGATCGAGTTCGTTGATTGCGCTCCCGGCCATCGGAACAGGCCTGCCAGTCTGGCGCTTTTCCGATGGACCGTCGGATATAAATCCCTACCGGGACGTCGCTCTGCGCTAGGCTCCGGGTCGTGTCGTTGTGCTGCCCCGGTACTCCTGCTATAGCCCCCGTTTCCGGATCCCCGGAGGTTCGATTCCCCCATGTCGAGACGCCGCAAAATCTACGAAGGCAAGGCGAAGATCCTGTTCGAGGGTCCGGAGCCGGGCACGATCGTCCAGTATTTCAAGGACGATGCGACCGCCTTCAACAATCAGAAGAAGGGCGTCATCACCGGGAAAGGCGTGCTCAACAACCGGATCTCGGAATATCTGATGACCCAGCTGAGCGCGGTCGGTATTCCGACGCATTTCGTGCGCCGCCTGAATATGCGCGAGCAACTCGTACGCGAGGTCGAGATCATCCCGATCGAGGTCATCGTGCGCAATGTTGCCGCCGGCTCGTTCTCGCAGCGCTTCCACGTCGCCGAAGGCACGCCGCTGCCGCGCTCGATCATCGAGTTCACCTACAAGAACGACGAGATGGGCGATCCGATGGTGACCGAAGAGCATATCACCGCGTTCGGCTGGGCGGCCCCGCAGGACCTCGACGACATGGTTTCACTGACCGTGCGCATCAACGATTTCCTGAGCGGCCTGTTTCTCGGCGTCGGCCTTCGGCTGATCGATTTCAAGATCGAGTTCGGGCGGCTCTATGAGAACGAAGAGGTCCGCGTCGTACTCGCCGACGAGATCAGCCCCGATTCCTGTCGGCTGTGGGACGTGGTCAGCAACGAGAAGCTCGACAAGGACCGGTTCCGCCGCGATCTCGGCAATGTCGCCGAGGCTTATCAGGAAGTAGCGCGGCGGCTTGGCATCCTGCCCGAGGGCGGCCCGCGCGACATGAAGGGCCCGAAGACGATGCAATGAGCTTCGGGCAATAGGCTCGGAACATTAGTTCGGTTGGCGGCAATGAGCGGGTCAGTGTCGGGACGGACGATCGCATGAAGGCCAAAGTTCACATCACCCTCAAACCCGGTGTGCTCGACCCTCAGGGTCGCGCCGTGCAGAACGCACTGGCGGCACTCGGCTTTGCGGGCGTCAATGGCGTGCGCCAGGGCAAGTTCATCGAACTCGATCTCGCGGCGTCGGACCGCAAGAAGGCCGAAGCCGATCTCAAATCGATGTGCGAGAAGCTGCTCGCCAACACCGTCATCGAGAATTACAGCATCGAATTGATCGACTGACCGGGACCGATCGTGAAAGCTGCCATCATCGTATTCCCCGGATCGAACCGCGAAGGCGACGTTCGCGACGCGCTGGTCGCCGTCACCGGCACGGCACCGCTGATGGTGTGGCATCGGGACACCGAACTGCCCGAGGTCGATCTCATCGTGGTGCCGGGCGGGTTCTCCTACGGCGACTATCTGCGCTGCGGCGCGATCGCCGCGCATTCGCCGGTGATGCGCGAAGTCAAGGCGCGGGCCGACAAAGGTGCGGCCGTGCTTGGCATTTGCAACGGCTTCCAGATCCTGACCGAGACCGGAATGCTGCCGGGCGCCCTCTTGCGCAATGCCGGGCTCTCGTTCGTGTGCCGCAACGTGACGCTCAGGGTCGAGAATTCGCAAACGCTCTTCACTGCAGCTTACGACAAAGGCCAGGAACTGAGCGTGCCGGTCGCCCATCATGACGGCAATTATTTCGCCGACGCGGCGACGCTCGACCGCCTCGAAAGCAACGGCCAGATCGCGTTCCGTTATGTCGACAATCCGAACGGTTCGACGCGTGACATCGCCGGCATCTTCAACGAGACCAAGAACGTGCTCGGCCTCATGCCGCATCCCGAAAACGCGACCGACGGGCTGCTCGGGTCGACCGACGGGCTGCCGCTGTTCCGCGGCATGTTCGAGGCTCTGGCATGAGCGCCACGGCGGAAGCGGGCGCCGAGGTAACGCAGAAGACCGCCGCCGAACACGGGCTTACTGCGGAAGAGTATGCGCGTCTTCTGCGCATCATGGGACGCACGCCCAATCTAACCGAGCTCGGCATCTTCTCGGTCATGTGGAGCGAGCATTGCTCGTACAAATCATCGCGGAAATGGCTCAAGCGATTGCCGACCGAAGGGCCGCAGGTGATCCAGGGGCCGGGCGAAAATGCCGGCGTGGTCGATATCGGCCACGGGCTCGCCGCGATCTTCAAGATCGAGAGTCACAACCATCCCTCGTTCATCGAGCCCTATCAGGGTGCCGCGACCGGCGTCGGCGGCATCATGCGCGACGTGTTCACGATGGGCGCGCGGCCGATCGCCAATCTCAACGCGCTGCGCTTCGGCAGCCCCGACGATCCGAAGACGCGGCATCTTGTGGCCGGCGTGGTCGCCGGCATCGGCGGCTACGGCAACTGCATGGGCGTGCCGACAGTGGGCGGCGAGGTCAATTTCCATGCCTCGTACAACGGTAACTGCCTGGTTAATGCGATGACGCTCGGGCTGGCACCGACCGATCGCATTTTCTATTCGAGCGCCGCCGGCGTCGGCAATCCGGTCATCTATGTCGGCGCCAAGACCGGCCGCGACGGCATTCACGGCGCGACGATGGCCTCGGCCGAGTTCACGGCGGACTCCGAAGAGAAGCGCCCGACCGTGCAGGTCGGCGATCCGTTTACCGAA